>JAOZLO010000368.1 GCA_029934775.1 Desulfocapsaceae bacterium | reverse complement strand
CTCATAAAGGTGTCGGACTAGGGCATAAATTCCTCAGGCACATTGAAAGAACACGTATACTGCTTCATATCATTGATATGGCCGATGAAAATAGTTCTGCCAATTACAACATAATAGCTAACGAACTTCTACACTATAAAGAAGAGCTGGCAGCGCGAACACAAGTGTTAGTTTTAAATAAATCTGACCTCGTAGATGAAGTTGAAAAAATAAAACTGGAAAAGTATTTTTCTCAATTCAATCAAAATGTTATTAGTATTTCAGGTGAAACCGGCCATGGAATTGATACTCTGGTTGAAAGGATTATGGAAATTCTGGATAAAGCTGATCAATGAATCATATATATGAATGAACAAATTGAAATAGAAGAAGGGTTGTATTACAGGCAGACTCTTTTTGATAAGGCCAGACGCGTTGTCGTAAAAGTGGGAAGTGCTGTTCTTACTTCAGAAGATGGTATGAACCTCAAAGTTGTAAAAAATCTGGCTAAAGAAATCGCATTTCTACATGACAGTGGTAGAGAGGTGATTTTAATCACCTCAGGGGCAGTTGCTGCCGGACGTCGTAAAATAAATCTATCACAATCTAAATTGACTATCAAAGAAAAACAGGCTTTGGCTGCTATTGGGCAGTCATGTCTTATGAATCATTATGATGAAGCTTTTGAGGTTTATGGAAAAAACATAGCCCAGATACTCCTCACTCATTCTGACTTGTCTGATCGAACACGATATCTCAATGTGCGTAACACTATCCTCACTTTATTTAAATTTGGTGTTATTCCTGTTATTAATGAAAATGATACTGTTTCAACTAAGGAATTAAAATTTTCTGATAATGATAATCTTGGTGCCCTCGTTGCAAACTTAATAGAAGCCGATATGTTTCTCTGCCTGACGGATGTAGATGCATTATATGACAGCAATCCACAAACAGACCCGAAGGCAAAGCCGATTTATACCGTAACAGAAATAACACCAGAAATTGAGGCAATGGCGGGTAACAGTAGAAGTATACTGGGTACCGGTGGAATGCAGTCCAAAATAAATGCAGCTAAGATGGTTGCCGCCGGAGGGGGAAGTTCATTTATTGGTTCCGGCAGGCAAAGTAACATTCTCCAGCATCTCTTTTCCGGAGAAATGGTAGGGACATTTTTTTTACCACGCAAAGAGAAAATGCAGAGTCGAAAAAGATGGATTGCCTATGTTTTGAAACCCAGGGGAACTCTTTTTTTAGACGAAGGTGCATGCAAGGCCGTGAGTAAAAATGGGAAAAGCCTCCTCCCTTCAGGGATAATGTGGATAGAGGGGGATTTTTCGGTGGGGGACTCGGTACTGTGTTTAGATGAAAACAAAAAACGGATAGCTGTAGGGCTGTGCAATTTCAGTTCTGAAGAGTTGTCTAAAATCAAAGGATTACGTACGGATAAAATAGAGCAGGTTCTTGGTTATAAAGAGGTCGACGAGGTGTTACACCGCAATAATCTGGTTGTGTTATAAAGAGTGGAAAAATGCAGCTACAGAAAACGCCTAACGCCCCAAAAAGGGATATAAGTACTTTGGTAAGGTTATAAAAGGAGAGCAATGGGACTGGAAAATATAATAACTGAACTGGCGACAAAGGCTCAAAGCGGTTCATTTTCGCTTATGGCAGTTTCTTCTGAAAAGAAGAATGGCGCTCTATTGAAAATAGCCAGGCTGCTGGCTGAAGAAAAAGATTATATCCAGCTTGAGAATCAAAAAGATATAATCTTGGGCCGGGCCAAAGGACTTTCTGCACCAATGCTCGATAGACTGACGCTCACGGATAGTGTCATCGAATCGATGATAGGCGGATTGAAAGAAATATCCGCTTTGCCCGATCCTGTCGGTAGAATACAAGACCTGGTCAAACGCCCTAATGGCTTGATGGTAGGACGAATGTCTGTCCCTCTTGGCGTTATCGCAATGATCTATGAGTCCAGACCAAATGTGACAGTTGATGCGGCTGCTCTCTGCATAAAAGCAGGCAATGCTGTTATTTTACGGGGCGGTTCAGAAGCTATACATTCCAATCTTGCCCTTGCCTCTCTATTACAAAAAGGCCTTGAATCACAGAAAATTGACAGCAATGTCGTTCAGGTTGTACCGGTAACAGATCGAGAAGCTATAACTCATCTCCTTTCCCTGGAGGAGCTGATTGATCTGGTTATACCAAGAGGTGGAGAAGGTTTGATTCGGTTTGTCAGTAAAAACTCATCCATTCCGGTACTCAAGCACTATAAGGGTGTCTGTCACATTTATGTTGATAAGGAAGCGGATCTTGGAAAGGCTGTGCCTATTATTATTAATTCAAAAACGGATCGCCCAGGAGTTTGTAATGCCTTGGAGGGACTGCTTATCCACCAGGATATTGCCGAAAGTTTTTTGCCTGCTGTAGCAGAAAAACTTGTGGAAAAAAATGTTAAACTGCTGGGATGCAAAAGAAGTACTGCTTTTACCTCTCTTGTTGATCTCGCCAGTGAGAGTGACTGGGGAAGAGAATTTCTCGATTTGACTTTATCTGTTAAGGTTGTTGACGGTTTTTCCGAAGCAAAGGACTATATCAGGAAAAATGGATCACGACATACAGAATCTATCATAACAGAAAACTACAGTACAGCTCAAAGGTTTGTTACCGAAATTGATGCATCGGCGGTAATGGTGAACACGTCTACTCGTTTTAACGATGGTGGCGAATTGGGACTTGGTGCGGAGATCGGCATAAGTACAACTAAACTGCATGCATATGGGCCAATGGGACTTGAAGAACTGACCACCCGTAAATTTGTGGTATATGGCCAGGGCCAGGTTCGGATGTGAAACAAAAAATTGGAGTATTGGGGGGGACTTTTGACCCTGTACATACCAGCCATCTCGAACTTGCCGCAGCTGCACAAAGTGAGTTCAACCTGAACAGAGTGATTTTTGTTCCTTCCGCAGCACCACCTCATAAAATGGCGGCTCGAGTATCTTCTTTTGAACACCGTGTCAGGATGGTAGAAATTGCGTGCAAATTGAGTCAGACCTTTGATTGCAACCCTTTAGAAGGACAGATGCCGGCACCTTCATATACTATTGACACCATAAAATCTTTACTTTCTGAGCTGGGACAGGAAAATACTCTTTATTTCATAGTGGGATGTGACGCCTTTCTTGATATTCTCACCTGGAAATCGTACAGGGAAATACTGAATCTCGTTTCTATCCTTGTTTCAAGAAGAAAGGGTGTAGATGAGACTGAGTTGGTCGATTTGGCACGTATTTTAGACTATAATATCATTAAAAAATCAATCTGGTCCAGCAGTAAAGGGGATAAGAATATCCATTTTCTAAAGCGGGTACCTGCAGATCTTTCTTCAACAATGATCAAAAAATATCTGTATAATGATCTGATAGTGGGAAAAAATATTCCGAAGAAAGTGGCTAAGTATATCAGGGAAAATAGCCTTTACAAATAGCGAGGGAGTGAACAGTGGAAGCAGAGCCTGAAAAACAATCACAACTCTGGGAAGAGCATGTACCAGCCATGCAGCAAGGCCATCATAGAGAGCTTCTGCAAAAAGCATACGAATCGGGCCCCGGAAACGTGAAAATCTTTCCACTTCGCGAAGATGTATTTGCCTCAATGAGACTGACGAGTCTTGCCAATACAAAAGTTGTTATAATTGGCCAGGATCCCTACTTTAATGAACACCCGGGAAAAGGCCCCGAAGCTCATGGATTATGCTTTTCCGTTAGAAAAGGAATACCTATTCCCCCATCACTCAGAAATATTTTACAGGAAATTAATCGATCTATTTATAATGGTAAAAATATCAGTCAGGAAT
>JAOZLO010000367.1 GCA_029934775.1 Desulfocapsaceae bacterium | reverse complement strand
TGCGCGGGTTCATGCCCGGGCCAATCGGACTCTCCAGGGGGCTGTAAAAATTGCCTTCTATTGCTGCTGCTCGTTCCGGTTTGGTGTTTGTCGTTTCTACCTGTTCAAACATTGTAATTCCCTCCATATATCCCCAAAACCTTTCTACGTTGCAGCACCTGGCATGCATGTAACATTCAACAATGAGAAAGACTACAAGGCTAAAATTGTTATCAGGGTGCTGATGTGCAGTACTCTATGCAAATCGTAATTCCTGAAGTTGGGCTAACTACAGGACTGTGACTGAAATGGAAATTTTTCGGCAGGAAGAGTCAGTGGTACAGCATACAACAGCTATATAAACAGCGATAGCTCTTGCGAAGATTGCTGGTAACTGTAGAGTTTATCATTGCGGATCTACTTTTTGATATTATCCTGAAGTTGAACAGTCGGAATGCTCATATACTACAGTAGATTTTCCTTTATAAAAAGTCTTTTTCGATTCCTCTGAAAACAAGGTAATTTCAGGTTTATATGGAAGTCATGTGTTAGCGAAAATGTGAGGGATTTGGAGAGGTGTTGCCACAACAGGTAAACGAGCATGCGAGACTCCGATCCACAGCTTGCGAGGACGTTTGGCAATACGTCATCGACTCCCGACTTTCATGCTTTGCTGTGAAAGTATTTCATGGGGATTAGTCATGGCAAAATTCACCATGACTTTAATTTTGCCATGGCAATTTTCAACACAGGGTGAATTTTGCCTTGCTATTGCGGTGATAAATGCTACTCTCCAGGTATGGATCTCGCACGACACATTACTCAAATTGCTTTCTCCTCTGAATTCGGCAGACAGATGCGCTTTATAGCAGGGCCAAGGCAGGCAGGGAAAACAACCACCGCCAGACAGTTTCTCACTTCGGTCTCATCGAGTGCACTCTATTACAACTGGGATAATCGGGCAATTCGGGATGCGTATATTAAAAACAACCACTTTTTTAGTACTGATATCTATAATTGTCCTCCCACGGCAGAAGGGAAAAGATGGGTCTGCATGGACGAAATCCATAAATATCCGGACTGGAAAAATATTTTAAAAGATTTCTTCGACTCATTCCACGAAGATCTGCTTTTTATTGTCACAGGGTCAGCTCGTCTGGATATGATGCGCAAAAGCGGAGACAGCCTCACCGGTCGCTACTTTCATTTCAGGCTGAATCCCATAATTCTTTCTGAACTTTGCTGCCAGCAAAACACCCCTCCACCAGACTACGCGACAAAGTGGGTCAAAGAACGACTGGACACCCCAACATACAATAATATTGAGATGCAAAGTCTACTCCGATACAGTGGCTTTCCAGAACCTCTTTTCACTAGTTCTGATCGATTTCACAACAGATGGAAGTCTACTTACCTGGATACGCTTATCCGTGAAGATCTTCGGGAAATAACGCAGATTAAGACCCTGGAAAAAACAGCCGTACTCATGCAGCTACTGCCTGAAAGAATTGGATCACCACTGTCTATTAACAGCCTGACAGGGCTTTTGAATTGCAGTTTTGCCACAGTGGCGAACTTTCTCAACGCATTGGAGCTGGGATATTTGATTTTCAGAATTCAGCCATACAGCAATAAAATTGCACGTTCAATCAAAAAAGAAAAAAAGGTCTATTTTTATGATTGGACAAGAGCTGAAGGTGAAGGAGCAAAATTTGAAAATTATGTTGCCATGGAGTTTAAAAGTAGGTTGGATTTTTGGCAGGATGGTGGCTACGGAACTTTTGAGCTATATTACGTAAGAGACAGAGACGGCCGTGAGTCAGATTTTCTGGTAGTAAAAGATTCGCTTCCCTGGTTGCTCATAGAAGTGAAACTCAAGCGCTCACCCATCGAATATCAGCACAAAAAACACAGTCAGCTACTTGGTGATATCCCGTTTATTCAGATAGTACATGAAGAAAATGTTGCCGAAAAATGCGGTTCTGGTTTATACCAAATGTCGGCATCGAGATTTTTTTAATTTTTCATATAAAAGCAAACAAATGGGCTTGCAGCTCTTCTCGAAACAGAGTGTGTATCAAAGCCTGATCAAGTTTTGGCAAATAGTGAAAATCTATCTTTATACATGGTGTGCCCTGTTACTTGTTCAGTAACATCAACATCAATGACACCTCCAATATCGATCACATTTTTTCCAATCGGAGCACTGCTGAAGAGTGTTCCCATTTTATAAAGCGTCGAAAGGACCATGTCCTTGTTACTGTAATAATTTATTATTGCACCATCAACGGCAGTAGCTGCCTGCTCCCAGTCCTTTTTCTTGTTACCCACAGCTCCGCCAAGGAGGTGAACATGCTTGATCCATTTCTCTTTCTTTGTACTCAAACTGGCCAAAGTATAATAAATTACTCTCGCGCCTAAAGAATGCCCGCACAAAATGTAGTCTGTCTGTGTTCGACTTATAATATCCGAAAGCAGTACACCGGTCTGAGCAGCCTTGACTGAAGCCACAGACCACGGATTATTGACAAGATCGAGAGCGGTCAAAGCAACCCCCAATGGGCCAGCTTTTTTAACCCCTGTTTTGGAAGCTGACTTAACCCATCGAGCTGCTATTATTCCTATTGTGGCTTTCCCCGCATGAGAGCCTATTGTCTTTCCTATATCATATAATTTTTTTGATTCCCATCGTAAGTAGTACCACGCTTTGTCAGGATATAATAATTCCAGCTGTTGTTTCCAGTCATCGGGGACTGTCTTTTTTTGAGTAAGAAATCCATCAATGAACAGCACAGCAGGATTATCACCGTCTTTAATTTTTTCTATTTCAAATCCAGAAATATCACCAAAGTAACTATTCGATATTACACCACCCAGTGTTCCTCCAAGTGCAGCGCCGGTTGCTCCAACAATAGCTGCACCACCGGCCATGCCAAACCCTCCCGCAGCTAAAGCACTACCACCAATTGCAGCAAGCCCGGCATTGGTGGCTGCAATGCCAGTCAAACCCATGGCAACTCCCACCGCCCCACCTATAGCTGGTGCAGCAAGAAAAGCACAGGGCCCAATAGCCATAGCACCTCCTAAAGATAACGCTGAAATGGTGCCTATTTTTTTTAAATCACGCGATTCCCTTTTAAAAATTTTCTTATACTCTGTTATGTCAGCCAGCTGTAAATCAAGTCTTTTGAAGCTCGCTATTGATCCGTCATGTTCTGCACATAGTTCATTATTCCATTTACCGCTTTTAGCCATGTGCGAGCAGTACCTGCATTGAATAGTTCTTTGCCCGCAACTGCTACATTCATATATGCTCCTACTCAAGATGCTCTGGTCCAAAAACTGGTGTTCACAATATTTAAAACACCATGAACAATATGAATGCAGGATATTATTTACCATATATAACCAGTACCTTACTCCTTAGACCCTGTAATAAAACTAGAAATTCATTGTCATAGTCGAGATTTGTGGCATTTTTTCAAAATTATTCATCCTATATCTGACCCATCATCTTCATCTGAAACATTCCATTACTATTTCATGTATGCTCAACACATGCACTGCGAATTTACGAAAACTTTTGGATCTCCGGTCATATTCCTTTTATCTTCAATGATATTGCAGACGCCCATCCCTAAGAACTTCTACCAAGAAAGCAATAATTCTGAATTCCTCTGCCTCTTTGGCTGGCACCACAATTTCTTGATATTCAGGGTTAATTGGTATCAAGGAAATACTTTCATGTCGCCACCCAGTATCTGTATCCACACTTTTTGTCGATTTGTATTTTTTGAGAGTATAACCTGCTCCAGTATCTGGATCTTGGTGTTGCGCAAGAACGATACGCCCATTTCGAGTACCTCCAACCTCAAAGGTAA
>JAOZLO010000366.1 GCA_029934775.1 Desulfocapsaceae bacterium | reverse complement strand
TCCTTTTAGAGTAAGTTTTTTAGACAGGATCAATTTGAAGAGATACAGGAATAGTGTAACCATTAAGGCTTACATGAAACTGTAAACCTTATCACTGGCTATTAACAACTGTAGAGGGCAGGAGCAGAAAAGGTAGAAGCAAGTGGATGACTCTGCCTTTTAATGATACGTCTATTCATACATATGGTATAAATTGCATTACTGCTGTTTTTTTCCTGATTCTGGAGCCTACGAGACCAACTAAACCTGTGCCGAAAAGGAGCATTGTGGCAGGTTCAGGAACTGGTGCGTTTTCGTACTCTACGACATACCCCATCTTCTATAGCTGGATAGTGCTGTTCAGCACAGTAAAGTCTATTCTGAAATTATCGAATTTTGAACAATTTTTTTATGATTAATGTTATTTCTTCTGATGATAAAGTTTTAATTCCTTTATGAATGCAGCAAATTATTCTTTGTTTTCAAGGATTTCAAGTGTAACATACGCATGTTGGATTGTTGTGCTACCCTCTTGACCAACAGCAAATTGCCTGGTGAAAATTTATGGGAGATGAGAAACAAGTTAAATATGGGGAAATTGTCTTACTTCTTCTGAAATCCGGAATGGTGAGTGAGAAGCAGGTAAGACACGCCATGCGGATAAGGCAGAAGCTGACAACTCCGACCTCTCTGATTAACGTCCTTAAAGATTTGGGGTTTGTTACCGATGAACTTGTGCGAAAAGCACTGATGGATACCAGGTTGTCCATCCGCATCGGGGATTTTCTCGTTGAGCTGGGGCATCTTTCACAGAATGACCTGAACTCTGCTATCAATATTGGAAAAGAGAGGGAGAAAGAACTCAAGCTCGGTGAAATTTTAATTAAATATAATTTTATTGATGAAAAAATATTTAATAGAGTCCTTTCCATGCAGCTTGGATTTCCACTGGTAGATGTGAACATGTCCTTAGTGGATAAGGTTCTTTTCGGTAAAGTTCCCATCAGCACAATTGTTGAGCATCAGTTTGTCCCTGTTAAAACTACGGACGATACTGTCCTTGTGGCGTTTGGTGACCCGCTTGACAAAAAGAATATTGAAATCGCAAACAAATTTTTCGGTGGTAAGGTCAGACCGGCAATCAGTGGAAAAAAGTCTTTAAGTGATACAATTAAACTGCTAATGAACTTGACCGCCGGTAAAACGGTTAATGTCGATAGTAAAACAGTGACCGGCATCGTTAATTCCCTCATCGTTGCCGCCATCAAAGAGGAATGCAGCGATATCCATATAGAGCCTCAGTCTGATCGCCTGCAGGTCCGTTTTCGTGAGGATGGTGTCCTCTGTCACCATAAAGATTTTCCTGTGGATATCATACCGACTCTGACTAGCCGAATAAAAATTATGTGTGGAGCCGACATAGCTGAAAAGCGTCGGCATCAAGGTGGGCGGATCCTTTTCGAATATGATGAGGGCAGTATTGATATTCGAGTTTCTTTTTACGTCACTATCTATGGGGAAAAGATAGTTTTCAGGCTGCTGAAGCAGCAAAGAGAACTGTTGGATGTTCAGACCATCGGAATGGCACCTAACATGCTTTCCAGATTTCTGGAGGATGCTGTGTATCAACCCAGCGGAGTCCTGCTGGTCACAGGCCCCACAGGATCCGGTAAAACTTCCACTGCATACAGTTGTATTAATCACATAAAAAGCCCACAGGTCAGTATTATTACGGCAGAAGAACCGGTGGAGTATGTTATAGATGGTATTGCCCAATGTTCAATTGATCCTTCGATCAACATGACTTTTGAAGAAACTTTACGGCATATCGTTCGGCAAGATCCTGACGTAATCCTTATAGGTGAAATTCGAGATCATGCATCAGCTGAAATGGCTATGCAGTCGGCTTTGACCGGGCACAAGGTTTTGAGTACTTTTCATACCGAAGACAGTATCGGCGGTCTTATTCGCCTGTTGAATATGGATATTGCACCTTTTCTCATCTCATCAACGATTGTGAGTGTTCTTGCCCAGCGCTTGCTACGCCGGGTATGCGGGGCTTGTGCCGAAGAAACAAGTCCGACTCCAATCCAGCTACAGAGGCTTGGGGTTTCGGCATCTGATCTCCAGGGAGCACGATTCATGAAGGGACGCGGCTGTTCCCACTGTAAACAGACGGGATATAGAGGAAGAATTGGGGTCTTTGAATTGCTGGTGCTAAATCAACTTGTTCGAGATGCCATATTGGAGCAGAAAACCAGCTACGAGATACGGCAAATTAGTATTGAACATTCCGGGCTGATTACTTTACTGGAAGATGGTTTAGTAAAAGCTGCCGCAGGTATCACTAGTATTGAAGAGATACTGCGCTGCTTGCCAAAACTTAGTAATCCTCGACATTTGACTGAAATACGTCGTCTTTCTGGGGGATAATAAAATGCAGAAGAGCCTTTCGTTCCTCGATGTAATAAAGCAGTATATTGAGGCAGGAGATATCATTTTGCCTGTATTAAGTTCGGCGGCCTTGAGGATCCAGCAGGAACTGGTAAAAAAAGAGCCTGAAATGGAAGTAGTGGAGAATCTTATTGCCAAAGACCAGTCCCTCTCCAGTCAGGTGCTGCAGATGGCTAATTCTGCATTTTATCATGGTCTCGTTGAAATTAAGACAGTCAGGGCAGCTGTTGTACGCATGGGTATGCGCGAAGTGGGTCGTATTACTCTTCTGGCCGCCACTAAAAATCAGTTCCGGAGTAAAAATAAGGTACTCAACATTGTCATGCACAGGTTGTGGCAGCATTCAGTGGGCTGTGCTCTGGGTGCTGAGTGGTTGTCGAAACGCTGTAAATTTGAAGAACTTGAAAGCCATGCTTTTTTTGCAGGACTCTTTCATGACCTAGGTAAACTGTTTGTTCTTATGGTGATAGACCAGATGAAGGAAAAGAATAAAGATCTTCCCCTCACTCAGGCCCTGCTCATGGAAGCGATGACTGTTCTGCATACGGAACAGGGATATAACCTCATGAAGCAGTGGAATATGCCCGAAGAATACTGTGTCATTTCAAGAGATCACCACAATCGGGATATCGACAGCAAGAATGACCTGCTGTTGCTGGTTCGTCTCAGTAATATGGCTTGCCACAAGCTCTCTATCGGTCTAAAAAAAGAGCCCTCACTGGTATTGTCTGCAAGTGAAGAGGCTCAATATCTAAATATTTCTGAAATTGATCTTGCCGAACTGGAGATCCTCTTGGAAGATACTGCAATTCTGGCTGGTTGAGGTTGGTTTGATACACTCAGATTGCGACATAGATGCTTTGCTTGTAGTGGCTGGACACAAAAGTAGCGTGTTTTGAGAGAGGTTTTGACAGATCGGAGGTGATAAGTAATTGCTTTTGGGGCAAACACTTATCACCATCATGGAGCCAGATGGAATAGTCCTCTCAGTCTGGAATAACGGTATTATATTTCGCCCACGTGCTGGTGAGTTGGGGGCTTGATAGCGACGCGCTGACTCGACAGAAAGCACAAGGCAGATCGGATGTTCCTGTGCGAGCACCAATTCTTTAAAAGCAAGGTTTGTAAGCCAAATCTGACATATTATGATCTAATGTAAGTTATTGAACTGAGGAGATGAGAAAGCTGTAGTTATAGCTTTTTATTTTGAACGTTGATTGTAAAGATAATTTCCACATCTTAGAAAGGAGATCGTTGCTCTCGATAAGGAAGATGCCCTTTGCCAACCTCATCCATTTAAGTAAAACTGCAAATTAACCTTATTCCTGTATCTCTTCAGAATCCTGTCAGCAAATCACTCGCCCCTGTCAAACGGTAGCTTCACAGAATAGGTTTTATCAATTGTTGCGCCCTGAATAGACCTCGACAGTAAAT
>JAOZLO010000042.1:3801-12205 GCA_029934775.1 Desulfocapsaceae bacterium | reverse complement strand
TTTCATCCAGCTGCGATGAATGAAATTGTCTTTCGAAACAGATCCAAACCAGGCAGACGAGCGAAAACGTTTTTTTTCTTCGATCATAGTTTCCTCCATTTCCTGTTTGAGCGGAGGGATTCCCCGACCCGATAAGTGACATCAGATTCAGCGCCAACCCCAAAAGAGCTTTTACGAGATTATCATTATTGATGGCATCGTAAAAACTCTCCACCTGCTTCGTTGTTACAAATTTTAGGGTTTTACGAGTTTATCATTATTGGATTATTTGTCTATTACTGCCACCAGAGAGCCAGTTGCGGAAATGCGATGAGCAGCGCTACAGCCACGACCTGCATAGCAATAAAGGGCAGAAGCGCGCGAAAGATCATATTCAAGGTAATTTCAGGAGGCGCCACACTTTTTAGATAAAAAGCAGAAGGCCCAAACGGTGGAGATAAAAAAGAAACCTGCATGTTCATGCAGAAAAGGACCCCGAACCAGACCGGATCATAACCCAGATTAATGATAATCGGAACGAAGATAGGCATGGTCAGCATCGCAATACCGACCCAGTCCAGCATCATGCCAAGTACGAACAGAATACCCATCATTATCATGAGGACCGCCAGCGGTCTTCCACCACCCAGATTAATGATCAAGTCCTCGACGAACCGGTTGCCGCCCATTAGATTGTAAACGCCGACAAGAACGCTGGCACCGATGCCGATCCAGATGATCATGCCGCAGGTTTCCATGGTTCGCCAGGCGCTTTTCTTGACCAGATCCCAGGTCAGTTCGCCGCGCACGAGTGTACTCAGCAGAATGCCGATTACGCCGATGCCCGAGGCTTCAGTCACCGAGGCGATACCCAGGTAAATACTGCCAAGTACCGAGAAGGCGACAAGAACCGGCAGGATGACACCTTTCAGGGCCCCAAGTTTTTCACCCAAGGAACGCTCAATCATCTGTTCCTCTGAGATGGGCGCCAGGTCGTGGTTCATGTAACAGCGAACCAGAACATAAATGATATAGAAGGAGCAAAGCATAAACGCAGGTACAATGGAAGCCGTAAACAGATCACTGATCGAAACGTTGGCCATCAACCCGTAGATGATGAGAACAATACTCGGCGGCATCATGGTACCAAGCGCACCACCGCCGCAGACTGTACCGATGGCGAGGTTTCGATCGTATCCAATGCGCAGCATCTGCGGCAGGGCCAACATGCCCAGCAGCACAGTTTCGCCACCGACAATGCCCGACATGGCAGCCAGAAAAAGTGCTACGACCAGTGTCTGGATGGCGACACCGCCACGAAGGCGGCCGGAGACGATACGCATGGCGTTGAAAAGATCTTTGGCAATGCCCGATTGATCCAGGATAGATGCCATCAGCACGAACATGGGAACAGCGATAAATACATAACTGGTAGTAAAACTGTAGATGCGGCTGGTGATCAGGGGTACAGCATCGAGGCCAAACCAACCGACCGTAAAAAACAGGGCCACCAGCCCAGTGACAAAAGCCAGGGGCATACCGGTAAGCAGCAAACCAATCATCATGCCCAGCATGAGCAGGCTGCCCCATTCAATGCCCAAAGAGGAAAGTCCAAACATTTAAATGAACCCCATAAACTATTTTTGACGCAGCGTTTTGATCAGCTGCAGCAGGAATTGAAAGGCCATAATGGTTAAGGCGAACATCAGGAACGCTTTGGTCCATGCCGGGAACGGAGGGTCCCAGGCGCTGGCGCTGGTTTCCATGCGAAATTCACCCCATGGTGTGAACCATGATTTCTCAACGAGCGTAAAGGCCGCGTAGACCAGCGTACAGGCCCAGATCAATCCGACGAAGGTATTGAAAATATCAAGATATCGCCGGACTTTGAGCGACACCAGGTCATACAAAATAACAATGCGAATATGGCTGTTTCTGGCCAGACAATAACTACCACCGTAGGCGAAGGATATTGCACAGAGAAGAGTCGTGACTTCATGACTCCAGATAGTCGGTGCTCCGAAGACATAGCGGGCGATGACCTCGTAGACGATGGTAAAACAACTGATAAGAATAAGATAACTGAACCAGCGTCCCCCCCTGTCGACCCAGCGGTCAAGAAAGGTCATCTCCCATTTGGGCGGCGATTTGATTTCGCTTTTCTGGTCATTCGCCTCTTTCATCTGAGTCTGCCTCTGAAGAGTGTTAGATGGCTAAGTAAAAAGCTTCATATGCGAGGCACGTAAATTTTCTATTATTTTGGCATACTATAGTACGTCGTAATGATAGAAAATTTATACCCCAAGGGCACTTCCTAAGAGCGCACAACGAAACAGATGGAGAATTTTTACAACGCCATCAAAAATGAGAAATCGAAAAGATAAACAGCGCTGCGAATCGTCGGGGATCGCAGCGCCGCCCGTCAGGTCTAGTTGAGCATACCGTTATCAGCCAGATATTTGGTCAGAAGGTCATATACCTTCTTGGCATTTGGCGATTTGTGCGAGAATTTTTCCCACTCAGTCATGGCTATGGAGCGGAACTTGTTGCGTTCTGCAGCCGACCAGTTGTGGATGGTGACATCGCCACGAGCAAGAACTTTGGACACTGCCGCCAGATCAGCCATCTTCAGGGAGGAAGTCATCTGACGGGCAAAATCGCGTACCGACATGGTCAGGATCATCTGAAGATCGGAACCCATACTGTCCCAGGTCTTCTGGTTGATGGAAACATCGAGTACGGGCATGGAGTGGAAGCCCGGATATACAGGATGCTTGGCTATCTTGTGCATGCCCTGCTGTTCGTTGGTTGAGAACACCGTGTAGTCGGCGGCATCAATAACACCCTTGTCAAGCGAGGTGTAGACTTCCGAGCCCGGCAGGTTGACCGGTGCCGCTCCGGCCGCAGCAAATACAGCCTGTACCAATCCCTCAGGGGCACGCAGTTTCAGTCCTTTGAGATCGCTGACACCGTCCAGCGGAACTTTCGAAACAAAAGCTTCAAGGCCGGTAGCCGAGGCGCCGATGAAATAAACACCGTACGGTTTGTACATTTCTCGCAGCAGCTCCGTGCCACCACCCAGTTCCATGAACAGAAGCATTTCATTGGGATCACCCCAGGCACCAACGGTATTACCGATCAGGCCGAATGCCGGATCTTTTCCGGAAAAATAGCCGGTGGCAGTAACCTGGCCATCAAGAATGCCGCTGCTGATTGCATCCAGTGTTTCTGAATGCTTAACGATGGAACCAACCGGCATCATTTCAATGTTAATGCGTCCGTTGGTGGCAGTTTTGACCCGGGCTGCCCACTCCTTTTTGAGCTGGAAGTTGGCGTTGCCTGCGTTGTCGCTCGATTGGAATTTCAGATCGTAAACCTTGTCCGCGGCCTGTGTTGTACCTATTGAAAGGACGGTTGCAAAGGCAGTAATTACTAACCCAGTTACAAGTTTTTTCATTTTGATCTCCAGTTATTTTTTTAATTTTGGGCAGTCTCTATTAACGACCCACGACTTTGAATGAGTTTTAACTCATCGTATAATTTCCGAATCAAAGAATTATTATTCCCTCGAAATTTCACTTTGTTAACTGTTTTCTTCACATCCAAAATAATGAAGAGTATCCTGTCTGACTGGTATATTCAGTTCCTGAAGGTCACATATGGTTTTGCAAAGAACTCGTCTTGCCTCTTTTCTGGCCAGGTCTGGTTTCCTGGATCGTATCGCCTCAAAAAGTCTCTGATGTCTGTCAATACTATTTGCAACTGATTTAACTTCAGGGAAGGTCAGTCGGACAAAAAGTTCTACCGAGACCATGCAGAGATCCCGTAATCTGGAAAGAAAAATGTTGCCCGAAGAATCAAGAATAGCTTTATGAAAATCGATATCGCCCTGCGTGCTTTGAGGCGTACGTTTCTGTTCTCCGGCACCCATTCGCGTCAACGCTTCGGACATAGTCATAAACTGTTCCATTGTGCCACGTACGGAGGCAAGTGCTGCAGCTTCTGGTTCGATGATAAGACGTATCTCAATAAGATGTTCTATGATTGAAATAGCCATGTCGCTTTCCCGCATCCAGCAGAGTACCTCAGGGTCTAGCAGCATCCATGATGACAGTGGCTGAACCGTCGTTCCTTCTCCTGGTTTCGAGGCAATCATCCCTTTGGAGACAAGAACACCAATTCCCTCCCGCACAGCTGTACGACTGACCCCCAGCTTGTCGCAGAGTTCATTTATCCCTGGGAGCTGCTCGTTTACTTTGAGCGATTGAGACAACACCTGGTGTGCAAGATGTTCAATAACCATCCATCTCACTTTCGGGTGTTTGATGCTGGAAGGGCTTTCGTAGGTATAGGTTTGAATATCTGTCATGTAGACTTTTCTTAACAAATTTTATGGATCTTACCACTCAGCGATTGAACCGTCTGCATGGTGCCATACGGGGTTGCGCCAGCGATGTCCCTCTCTGGCCATCTCAGTGACAATTTTTTCATTGATCTCAATCCCAAGACCGGGACCTTTCGGCATATTCACAAAACCATCTTGATAGTCAAAAACGGAAGGGTCAACAAGGTAATCGAGCAGATCATTGCCCTGGTTGTAATGAATACCGAGACTCTGTTCCTGAATAAATGCATTATAGCTTACCGCATCCAGCTGAAGACATGCGGCAAGTGCTATCGGCCCAAGCGGACAGTGAGGTGCAATGGCAACATCATAGCTTTCCGCCATAGTGGCAATCTTGCGACATTCAGTGATACCTCCTGCATGGGAAAGATCAGGTTGAATGATATCTACGGCACCGGATTCAAAGAATTTTTTGAAATCATACCTGCTGTACAATCGTTCACCAGCTGCAATGGGGATGTTGCAGTGTCTGCGCACTTCAAGCATTTCTTCCGGATGTTCTGAAAGTACGGGTTCTTCAATAAACATGAGGTTAAATGGTTCCAGTTCCCTGGCAACAATCCGGGCCATCGGTTTGTGAATACGGCCATGGAAATCTACCCCGATATCAAAATATGGCCCACATTCATCTCGAACAGCAGCAACACGCTGAACAAGTTCATCTATTTTTTTATGACTGTCAACGATCTGCAGTTCATCAGTACCATTCATTTTCACAGCAGTATTGCCGCTCTGCATAGCCTCTTTTGCCGCTTGCTGAACATCAGAAGGACGGTCACCTCCTATCCACTGGTAAATTCGAATTTTATTTCTGCAGGCGCCACCAAGCAGGTCGTATACAGGGGTATTAAAAAACTTTCCCTTAATATCCCAGAGTGCCTGATCGATACCAGAAAGCGCGCTCATCAGGATTGGACCGCCACGATAAAAAGCACCTCGGTACAACTCTTGCCAGATGTCTTCGATGCGACGGGGATCTCTGCCGATAAGATTATCCATCATCTCGTTGACTGCAGTTTCAACTGTGTGGGCTCTGCCTTCCAGTACTGGTTCGCCCCAGCCGACAATACCCCTATCTGTTTCAATTTTAAGGAAGAGCCAGCGCGGAGGTACGATCCACGTTTTATAACCGGTTATTTTCATAGATAATCAGGAAGAAAGTATGATAATATCTTACAAAAAGTACTTTTTACTAGGCTTAATAATAGTATTGACACTGCTAATAATTATGCATACACTGCTTTGGCAGGAAACGTCAACAAAAAAACAAGGCAATATTGTGGCAAATCTGATGGCCATCGATTGGGGGACGAGCTCATTTCGGGCATATTCCATTGATAATTGGGGTAAAGTTCTGCATAAGGTTACCGCTGAAGATGGCATACTGTCAGTTGAGAACGGTGCATATGAACAGGTTCTGGAGATGCACCTCAGTAAATTTTCCAACATATCACCGAGCACACCAATTATTGCGGCAGGTATGATAACCAGCAGGCAGGGATGGTGTGAAACACCTTATATAAAGTGTCCAGCTGGCGTAAAGGATCTTGCAAGTCATCTTATACCTTTTGAATCCGCTAATTTTGGTACAATCTGGTTTGTGCCCGGCGTAAGGCAGTCACTTCCTGATCCTGATATCATACGAGGGGAAGAAATCCAACTTGCCGGACTCCAGAAGAGTAAAGAATTTGTAGCTATTATGCCGGGAACTCACTCAAAATGGGTCGAAGTGAAAGATCAAACAATAGTCCGATTCAAGACTTTTATGACCGGTGAACTTCACTCGATAATCATGAAATATTCAATTCTTGGGTCAGATCTCGATACCATCTGGGATGATAAAGCGTTTAAGAGAGGCGTACACCAGGGATTTTCTTTAGGCAGAGACGGAAAAAGCCTGCTCTCAGGACTATTTCAGGTTAGAGTTCAGACTATTCTGGGTCAGGAACCAGAAGCAAATAGTTCAAGTCATGTATCCGGACTCCTGATTGGATGCGAAATTGCAGAAGCTGTGCGGGACGGTTTCAATAAAGTACCGACAAAACTGATCGTTGGAACAACTCATTTGTCCGGAATTTATAATCTGGCTCTCTCGGAATGTGGTATAGATACTGAAATTGCCATGAAGGATATCTCTGCTCGCGGCCTCTATCGAATAGCCAAACAAAAAAAACTGGTATGACACTTATGGAACTTGAACCATATCTTGATTCTTTCCCATTTATTGCAATTACCAGAGGAATCAAACCCGTTGATGCGGTTTCGAGTTGCAGTATCCTTTATAAAGCAGGTTTCAGGGTGATCGAAACGCCATTAAATTCCCCAGAACCATATCAAAGTATCAAGTTAATGGCTGCAGCTTTTGGGGATAGGGCACTAATCGGTGCGGGTACGGTGGTTACTGTTGACCAGATAGAGCGGGTCAGGGATGCAGGCGGCCAAATCATTATTTCTCCGCACTGTGATTCTGGAATTATCGAGATGACAAAAAAATGCGGTATGATTTCTATTGCCGGAGTTGCTACTCCAACCGAAGCAATGACAGCCATCAGGGCTGGAACTGATGCGCTCAAGTTATTTCCGGCTGAAATTATTCAGCCAGTTGGCCTAAAGGCACTGAGGTCTGTTATTCCCGGCAACACCTTGTTGATCCCGGTAGGTGGGATAGACGAAAATAATTGGAATCTCTATTTCCTTGCAGGCGCAAAAGCATGCGGATTGGGCTCTTCCCTTTATAAGGCTGGTATGTCATCCGATAACCTCAAACAAAGAGCACAGTTATTCCGAAGCAGATGGCAGGCCAGTAAAGATATCCTCAGTACTACCTGACCCCTGTCACGCCATATATATCTTCCCTCTTTTTCTCTGGCCAAATTACGGGTCGATTCATGGCACTCCGTGTATCCTGGCTTTGTTCCCAAAACCCCAAAAGTATTTATTATAGGAGTTCGGGCATGGTAATTGTTCTTATTGGGCCAATGGGCTGTGGTAAAACAACAGTTGGTAAAGTCCTGGCTGAAAAAATGAGCTGGGATTTTGAAGATGGTGATGATTTCCATCCAGTGTCCAACAAAACCAAGATGGCTGCCGGTGTCCCTCTGGACGACAAAGACCGTACACCCTGGCTTCAGATACTCCATGATTTGATTCAAAACTACTTGCTAAAAGAAGAGGGGCTGATACTTGCCTGTTCTGCCCTGAAGAAGGGGTATCGGCGTGCTCTTGGTATCAATCAGAAAACTGTGCTTTCGGTTCTTTTACAGGGAACATCAGAGCTATTGCAGGAAAGAATTGGTCTTAGAAATCATGAATACATGAATAGGGACCTCTTGCAAAGTCAACTGGATATCCTTGAGCTTCCATCGGGAGGTATCACTGTAGATATTGCAGGTACTCCTGTATTTATTGCTGATCTGATTCAACAAAAATTACGGGAACTAAATATTTTACTTTTTTAGGATGATATCATGAACAAACTTACGAATATCGGGATTGCCGGACTTGCTGTCATGGGTGAAAACCTCGTATTGAATATGGCTTCAAAAGGGTTTTCCGTTTCAGTCTATAATCGTACCAGTTCCAAGGTAGACAACTTTCTTACCGGGAGGGGAAAAGGAAAAAGAATAGTTGGATTTGCAACTGTTGAAGACTTTGTTAAATCGATCGAGAGACCTCGTAAAGTCATGATGATGCTGAAAGCCGGGTCGGTGATTGACAATTTTATTGAACAACTGCTGCCCTATCTCGAAGAGGGTGATATCATAATAGACGGTGGAAATTCCCATTATCCAGACACCATAAGAAGAACAGCCAATATCGAGGAAAAAGGTCTCCTCTATATTGGCACCGGAGTATCAGGTGGCGAGGAAGGTGCTCTAAAGGGGCCATCAATTATGCCGGGCGGATCTTTTGCAGCCTGGAAATATCTTGAACCGATCTTTGTTCCCATTTCTGCAAAAATAGCCGATGGCAGTCATTGCTGCAGTTGGATGGGCAGTGGAGGTGCGGGTCATTTTGTGT
>JAOZLO010000042.1:0-3791 GCA_029934775.1 Desulfocapsaceae bacterium | reverse complement strand
GCTTACAGCCAGCTGAGATACATACAATCTTTAAAAAATGGAACGACGGGGTACTTGGCAGCTATCTCATTGAAATCACCAGGGATATCATGGCCTACCAGGAAGATGATGGTAGTTTCCTGATTGATAAAATCCTCGATACAGCCGGTCAGAAAGGAACCGGAAAATGGACGGTGAGTGCGGCCCTTGACAACGGTACCCCCCTATCTCTTATCAGTGAGTCGGTATTTGCCCGCTGCCTCTCCGCCCAAAAAGATGAAAGACTTAACGCATCTACTGTTCTGATGGGGCCGGAGGTAACGTTTAGAGGGAACAAGACGAATTTGATTGGGGATTTGGAAAGGGCACTGTATATGGCCAAGATTATATCCTACACCCAAGGATTCAATCTGATGCGCAGAGCGTCGGAAGAGTTCGGTTGGAATCTCAACTATGGTGAAATTGCCCGAATATGGAGGGGTGGATGTATCATCCGTTCTGCTTTTTTAGATGAAATCAGCAGTGCCTATGGTCGTCAACCTGATCTGCAAAATCTTATGCTTGATCCTTTTTTCAGCGAAAAAATCCAACAGGCCCAGAATGGATTGCGTAATGTCCTCTGTACAGCGATTGGACACGGTATTTCTATCCCATGCCTCTGTAGTGCCTTGAATTATTATGACGGTTTCCGTTCAGCCCGATTACCCGCCAATCTGCTGCAGGCCCAGCGGGACTATTTTGGTGCTCATACCTACGAACTGTTGGACAGGCCACGCGGAGAGTTCTTCCATACCAACTGGACTGGTGAGGGTGGTAATACAACATCGACTTCCTACAATAAGTAATTGCAGTTTCTGCTAAGGAACGGGAATTAAATAACCTGAATACAAATTAATAGGATTTTTTGTTGTGTTCGAGGCGCGAGGAGCGAGCATAACGGGTTATGTGAGCGACGAGTAACGAAGAGGACGGCAAAAAAGAAATAAATTTGTTTAGTTTATTTAATGTACGTTCCTAACCAACATAGTTTCCAGTTTATCCGTGTCACCATCATAATTATTCCGTTAACGAAAGATATTTTTTCGTCAGATTTCCTGCTGAACACTCAACAAAGCTGATGAATAATTTTTACGGAGCGACCGTTCTCTACCATTCACAATTTCTGTAAAACGGCTATACTGATTGTATGAACATATTACCTCGCACTTCTTTTACCTGGATAAAACTTACCATCGTTATTTTCTGGATAGTTCTTTTTACACTTCTGCTTAAAAGAGATGTATTCATCGATACTATTACAATTAAAGAGCATCAAATACTTAAACAGGCTGAATCAGAAGAGTACCAGTCTATTTATTTTAAGAAAAGCAAGATCGGGTATGTGTTCAACAAATACAGTAGTGGTCCGGAGAACAGCTGGTTGCTCGAACAGAGTGGTCGTATGAGATTGCATATTGCAGGTACAGTGCAGGACATCGAACTTAAACTGCTTGCAACCCTTACAAAAGGCAATGTATTAGAAAAATTTACCTTTTCTTTCCATTCTCCATTTTACCAGATGAAAGCAAACGGCACTGTGAATGGAAACAGTGTCACTTACACGCTGGAAACCGGAACCAATGTTATTCATGACACTCATACATTTGACCATCAGCCCCTTCTTGCCACTTCAAGAAGAGGGTATCTGCTGAGTGAAGGGATTCAGGAAGGTGAAAAGAAAAAAATTGTCTGGTTCGACCCATTTTCACTCACCGGCAGAGAATCCGTCATTGAATATCGAGGGAAAGATTTAATCCTCATTGGAGGACGGGTTCACAACTTACACAAATTTACGGAATCTTTTTCAGGAACCCGGGTCAACTCCTGGCTTAACGATTCAGGAATAATAGTAAAAGAAGAATCTCCGGCAGGCTTTGTTTTTATAAAAGAACCAAAGTTCAAGGCCCTTGCAATTTCAGATGGGGGTGAAGAAATCCTCTCTGCCGTAGCAGTAAAAATAAAAGGCGACATGGTCATGCCGGAAGGAAAAACAATGCGATACCGGCTTGACTTTCCAAGTGACCTCAAGCTGGACCTCGACGGGGGACGGCAGGAATTTTCAGACACCGTCCTCACTCTAACCCGGGAGACGACTCCTGACAGCACAACGTATCCTGTATGCGACGGCATCAATAACAGTCTTTCTCCGACGCCTTATGTCCAGTCTGACCACAAAGAGATACAAAAACATGCCAGAGATATCACCTCTACCCTGGTTAACCCGGTCAACCGTGTAAAAGAGCTTGGTTTATGGGTCTATACAAATCTTGAAAAAAGACCGGTGCTGGGAATACCTGATGCCTTGACAACCCTGCATAGCAGACGGGGCGATTGCAATGAACATGCCGCCCTTTTTGCGGCACTCGCAAGAGCGGCATCCATACCTGCCCGAATAGTTGCCGGTGTGACTTACCACAAAAACAAATTTTATTACCATGCCTGGAATGAGGTCTGTCTGGGCGATCAATGGATAAGCATTGATACCACCACCAATCAGTTCCCTGCTGACTTGAGTCATTTAAGGTTTATCCAGGGAGAGATGCAGGAGCAGGTTCGAATCGGTGGCCTGCTTGGACAACTCAGCATTGAGCCACTGCCGCTAAGCAGCAACTGAGATAGATATATCGGAGAGGTCAAATGGTAGTTTTTACCCTAAGCCTCTAAGCCTCTAAGCCCTTAAGCCCTTAAGCCTTTAAAGCCAACAGGCTCAAACAATTACGACAAGGCAGAATCAATATGCCCCTCCCTCTCTTACAGCTCCAGAACCTTACAAAAAAATTCGGTACATTTACCGCCGTAAACGACATCAGCCTGGAAATTGAAGCGGGTGAGATTTACGGATTCCTCGGCCCCAATGGTGCTGGTAAAACGACTACCATTAAAATGCTGGCAGGATTGCTTCTCCCTACAGCCGGTGAAATTATTATTGATAGCAAAAAACTCAGGGAGCAGCCATCTGAATGCAAAAGCCAGACCGGATATATCCCTGATCGTCCCTATCTCTACGAAAAATTGACAGGATCAGAATATTTAGGTTTTGTTGCAAGCCTCTACGAGAGAGGTACACAAACTGGGCTCAAAGAAGCAGATCATTACCTTGCCCTTTTCGACCTCTCCGAGTGGAAAGACCACCTCATTGAAGGATATTCCCACGGAATGCGGCAGAAATTAATCATGACCTCAATCCTCATGCTCAACCAACCTCTCATTATAGTTGATGAACCTATGGTTGGTCTTGACCCGAAAAGTGGTAAAATTGTCAAAGAACTGTTCAAGGCCAAAGCAAGAGCAGGAACAGCAATTTTCCTCTCAACCCATTCAATGGAAATTGCAGAGGAGCTGTGTGACCGGATTGGAATAATAGTCAACGGCAAAATCAAAACCAGCGGTTCCATATCCCACCTGCGCAGACAGGCTGCAAATGACAGCAGCAATCTTGAGGACATCTTTCTCCAGCTGACCGGAGCTTTTGAATTACAAAACATAATCCAGGCACTGCGCGAAGAAAATACAGGAGTAGAGTAACCTCATGATTCCCCGGCTCCTCATCCCCTGGAGACAGGCAACCCGCAATCGTTTATTTGCAAACAGTACCACCCTCGCACGTACAGTTATTATCGTCACTCTCGGGATCGCTGTCTGTCTGATCATTTACCTGGGAAGTTACAAAGTCCTCAGTTATTTCCACGCTCAGGATGAACTGGGAATTATCCTCAGTCTGAAAATATTTCAGATGATGTGGATACTGCTCTTTGCCATGTTGATCTTCTCCG
>JAOZLO010000365.1 GCA_029934775.1 Desulfocapsaceae bacterium | reverse complement strand
TGAGCATACCTCCACGATAAAAAGGATATGAAAGAAGAGGATATTTTTTTCCTTTTGTATTTACCTCTATTTACAGCCTATTTTGTTGTATTTTGTCATATGAAACCCTCTATTGTATTATATTCTGTAGGAGGAATCTTGTTTCAATGTGACTTCTGCCCTCGTATTCTAGAAATCCTTCCAAAAACACTACGCCCTGTACCCCCAAGGACATTTCCTGGGGATATTTATCGATTTTTTAAACTTAGCCATCTGAAACTTCATATGATCCCTTTTCGGGTATATTATCATTGACAAACAGGATTAGAATACAAAGCTTTTGATCACCACATTGTGGTTATAACTTAAATGTACGAATCACACGATCATCAAGAGATACAATTTAAGTAGGAGAACGAAAATGAGACACAAGAAATTAATAGTCCTATGTATGTTAACTGTATGGTTTCTATCATATACAATCACCGTTCAGGCTGATGCAGATAAAATTTCCCCTATTCCAGTCACCGAACAGATATTCATGATTGCTGGAAAAGGGGGCAATGTGGGTATATTTACCGGTAAGGATGGTACATTTTTAATCGACGATAACTTTGCCCCTCTCACAGAAAAAATTATAGCAGCTATCAAATCGATTGGCGGTGAGCACCCTAAATTTCTCATCAATACGCACTATCATGGTGATCATACCGGTGGAAACGAGAATCTGGGCAGTGGGGGGACGTTAATTTTTTCCCACGACAACGTGCGGGAACGATTGAAAAATGGTGCCTTTATTAAAGCATTTAATATGAAAATGAATGCTACGGCATCAGTAGGATTACCTGTGGTTACTTTTGCCGAAGGTATCAGCTTTCATCTTAACAGCGACACTATCCATGCCATACATGTTGCCCACGCTCACACCGATGGCGACAGCTTTATCTATTTTGAAAAGGCCAATGTTATCCATACAGGAGATATTCTGTTTAATGGCTTCTATCCATTTATAGATGTTAATCATGGTGGCTCTCTAAGAGGAACAATCCAGGGTGTTGATACAATTTTATCTCTGGTGGATGCTGACACAAAAATTATCCCAGGACACGGCCCCTTGGCAGATAAAGCACAGCTTGAAAATTATCGTGAGATGCTCATGTCTGCTTATGATCGCCTGCGAAAGCTAAAAGCGGAAGGGAAAACGTCCGAAGAAGCAGCTGCTACCAAACCCCTGGCAGATATGGAAGCAACCTGGGGTGGTGGGATTTTCACTGGCGATCGCTGGATTGAGTTGATCTATTCTGGAGTTTGAGATCTACTTTACAATTAATCTAACACCCCGAAAGGGGGGTATAAATATCTATAAAAGGAACAAAATGGGAAAAATAATTCTTGTCGTTTTATCAGTATTCTTCATTGCAATGCCTGTAACCGCAGCCGACGGCGTTATAAATGTCCCGAGTAATTTTAATGTAGAAGAAACCGCAAACCGATTGGAACGTATATTAAAGGAAAAGGGAATGACGATTTTCAATCGAATAAAGCATTCCGAAGGTGCCGGTAAGGTTGGTATAGAATTGCGAGATACAGAACTGATACTATTCGGTAACCCCAAAGTGGGAAGTCCCCTCATAAAATGTGAACAAAATGTTGCTATTGATTTACCGCAAAAAGCATTAATCTGGAAAGATGACCGGGGAAACGTTACTATTTCATATAACAGTCCAAGATATCTTGAAAAAAGACACAATATCACCGGTTGTGAAAATGTCATCATGAAAATAGAAAAAGCACTGGCTGGGATTACAAAATCAGCTTCAATGAAGTAAGCAGCATGCTGGAATCTATATTCTTGACAGTTCAGGGTCAAGTGAGACAAGGTCATCCCTGCTGAGATCAGCGACTGTTGATTTGCCGCAAATGCGGGCAATAGATTTCAGTTCCTCGGTGGCAGCAGTTATAAAATTGGCCACCCGGGTACCTGCCTGTTGTACATCAAGCCGTTTTCGCAATTTCCCATCCTGGGTTGCAATACCGTACGGACAATTTCCAAGGACAACTTTCGACTGCACCTCCATTTCATCTCCAAGAGGAAAGGTGTCTATTTGAGCAGGAAGGAAGATTAAATCATCCATCCCCAGAAATGTTCTTCCTGTTCCTTTGCCCTCCAGATAATAAGATCCTGTTTCAGCCATGGATTTTATCATACGCCTGGTATTTACATCCCATTTGCCAAAATTATCTGCTCCGACATCGTAGATAAAAAGATTGGCAGGCGTGTTGCAAACTGGACAAAAATGAAAATCAACACTTCCAGAATGTAGATACCCGCATACAGGGCAACGATATATTATCATAGGAAATATCCCCATAAAATTCATGCCCGATCATTTATATTCTCCCTTAAGTTGTGATGCTTCTACTCCGTCGACTCTACGAAATAGGGACTCTGTTTTACTTCCCCACGGTAAACAGTCAGACTATGCGTATCAAAAGCCATCAGAGCACTATCAGCACCAAAATGGGCCAGATCATATTGGCAGAGAAAGAGTTTGTTATCACCTGCCAAATCTTCATTGGTCTTCATTTCAAGCCTGTTTATCTCGTCCAGACTCCATCCTTTTTCAACGGCCCAAAGCATATCGCCAAGAAGTCTGAACCCCTTGTTGGAAGTGCAGTTTGCTATGATATCAAGCATAAATTCGAGTTGTTCACTGAGATTGTAATGCCCGTCACTGACAACAATCAAGCCGTTCTCCTTGAGTTTTTCCACAGAAAAGCCGAGGTCGTTAAGACCCAATGCCATTGCTCTGAAAGAAAAACTTGCCCTCACATTCACAATGACGATTGATAGAGGCAATAAAATCTCACACCAGTTCGGTCTGGCATATTCCCTGTCAGACTCAATCCGGCCTGTATATGAAGGTTTCTGTGTAAATATCCCTGAGGCAAATGGCGATGACAGTTTTGAATTGCCAATACCGGCAACATATCTCATCGACACCGGCGGTATTATCAGAGTTGCACATATTAATGCAGATCACACCAGGAGACTGGATCCGGAAGATATCATATCCGCACTGGAATCCCTTAAATGATCAAGCATTTTGTATCAAACAATTGCTTGATTTTTTTGTCAACCATAACAGGAGAGCTTGACTGTTATCCTGTAAATTCCGTAGTATTTCGGAGTCTACGCTTGCCTCTTAATATTTTCATATTAAATTTGTACCAGTCTTTGCGAGAAACTCGCATGACACAAATAAAAATGTCCCTTGCCAAGCCTCCCTGTTCCTTGTTTAATTGACAGCTTCTTTTACCCGATAAGCAAAACATGTATGATCAAGAGGCTGATTCTTTAAAATACCGGAGTTTCCATTGAGCAGTAGCTTTTTCCTTCACTTCAGGCCGAGGCGAGTACCCGTAGATGCCCTGCGTTTTACCCTTACCTGGGGACTTGGCGGTATGGCAGCCCTTATGGTAGTCCAGCAACTGATTACCGGATTACTGCTGAACTTCTTTTATGAACCTTCACCTGTAGGTGCTTATGAGTCTGTTCTGCATATCCAATCCACTGTTTTTTTAGGTAGCCTCATACGGAGTATGCATCACTGGACAGGTCATTTTTTTGTTGTGGTAATCACCCTCCATCTGTTGCGTATTTTTTTTAACGGTGCGTTTTATCCTCCCAGGAGTCGCAACTGGCTTGTCGGCCTTAGCCTTGGCGTTCTCATCCTGACCGCCAATTTTAGCGGATATCTACTGCCATGGGACCAGCTTTCTTACTGGGCTGTTACTATTGCCATTTCCATGCTCGGTTATATTCCCCTCATTGGTTCGTCTCTGCAGGAAATACTCCGAGGCGGCGAAGAGGTGGGTTCCGCTACCCTGCAAA
>JAOZLO010000364.1 GCA_029934775.1 Desulfocapsaceae bacterium | reverse complement strand
TCAAGATTATTGGGGTCTTTTAATGCCGCAACAAGTCTTATCCCTATATCACCTTTCATATTTTATCTCTTCGATTTTTAAAAAGACTGGTCGCACAGGTATTAAGGCTGTGAGCTATTTTTCCTACCGCACACGTTAATTACTTTTCGGTTGAGATTTTCAAGAAATTTAGAGAGTTTTTTTTCGGCATTTTTAATCACATTAGTGATTTTCACATCATCGAGGGCACCAACAACCGTTCCACAGTTAACACACTGAATCAGGCAAAACTTCTGACCCTTTGGAGTCGTGGCATGGACGGCCTCAAATTCATGATGTTCACAAGCAGGGCATTTTGACCTGGCCATAACGGCACCTCTTGATAAAGTTATTCTCCTACTTCAGTATATAACTCCAAAATGGCGTCTATTCAAGAAACAGTTTCAAGTGCAGCATTAAATATTTTTACACCAACATCAAGGTAGGTATCATGTTAAACAATGAAGAATTCGAGAAAAAGTTAAAAGGTATCAAATGTTTCTACTGGATCTTGATGGAACCCTGTGTCAGGAAGATCTCCTTTACACTGATATTCGTACAGGGTAACTACTATGGGGGAGGCATCCAAACTTCGTCAACCTCCCTACTTGTAACTGCTCACAAATTTTAATCCTCTGGTAAGCGAGTTTGCGAACCCCCGGAAATTCTAATTTTCAAGGTTCCCTGTAAAGAGAAGCCAGTTTTACCTCTGCATTTTTTCCAGTGCATCAGTTGCAGAAACTACGATGGGATATAACCCTGGACCGGCTGTTAACAGGGGTTGCGTACCGTATTGCATAGTTGCCAGTTCGGCAGCAGTCATCGATTTCTGTATGGCTAATCCAAGAATATTTATCATTTCCCCAGTTGTCTTGCCGCCAATTATCTGAGCACCGAGAAGAACACCACTCCCTGTTGAAAATAGAAGTTTCATATGCACTTTCGCTCCGGGAAGTTTTCCTGGATGATGATCAAGGCCACGACATTGACCGACTACGAACTGGAACCCCTCACTTGTGGCCTGGTTTTCGGTAAGTCCTGCCGCACCCATAGAAGTTTGACCAAGTGATGTTGAGAAAATAGCGATACTTCCCTTGTTTTGGCGTACTACCTTAAGATCAAATATATTCATGCCGGCAATGCGTGCTTCCGATGCGCCGGTTGATGCCAGCATGAGTCGTGATTGTTTTCTGGTAAAAAAATCGCGATGCTCTGCGCAATCACCAACCGCAAATATATCTTTGGCTGATGTGCGGAGATATTCGTCGGTTACAATTCCGCCGAAAACACCAATGTCAAGGCCGGCTTCTTTTGCCAGTACATTATTGGGAGTGTATCCGATGGCAAGAATTACTGCATCAGCCGGCACCACCTCATCGCTATTCAGCTCAACTCCAGTTACTTTATCCGCTTTGCCAATGATCCGTTTTACCATTGTGCTGGTACGGATTGTGACATCATTTTTTTGCAGTTCTTCGTCTACCGGCGACATCATATCTTTGTCAAATGCCAGTGGCAAGATAGACTCCATTGACTCTATAATCGTTATGTTATCAACTACTTTAGCTAACTCATCGCCCATTTCCATACCGATAAATCCGGCACCTACTATAACGATATTTTTTGCATTTCTCAGTGGCTCGCGTATAGACTTGACGTGGGCTAATTCTTTACTGATGGTAAACACACCATCTAAATTATTTCCTTCGATAGGTGGAATAAACGGAGTTGATCCTGTAGCGATAACGAGTTTGTCGTATGAGAATTGGTCGTTGTTCTGAAGAGAGATAGTTTTGTTTTCGGCATCAATTGAAGTTACTTCGTCAAACAAAAATTCGACACCTTTTTTCATTACGCCATCGATAGGTTTGATGTCGTCTTCTACAGCAGACAATGTTCCGAAAACATAGGGAATTCCGCAAGGAATTAGTGATTCTGGTTCTTTTCTTATTACCAGTACACTTTTATCTGAATGGAGTTGTTTGGCCACCTCAGCAGCAGCCCCTCCTGCCGGGTTACCGCCGATAACAATTACGTCGTATTTCATAATTCAATTCCTTAGTTAATTTATTAAACACTTAACCACATTTTAACATGAAAAAGCTATAAAGCTGTGTAATTATGATATCCTGTCGTGGGATGCCTGCCAAGGCATTAACAATAGTGAGGATCTTAAAAAATGCCACAACTAAAATAAGCTCTATGAGCAATGAGTCGAATTAAGTTACTTACCGCCTATAAATGAATTAAAATATGACGGTATCGCTGTTTCAAAAACCATCCTCTCTTTAGAATGAGGATGAGTTATTACTATGGAAGCAGCATGCAGCGAAAGCCTCTTAATCCCCTTCTGCTTTTGGCCATATTTTTTATCTCCAACCACAGGATAACCTTTTTCCGAAAAGTGAACCCGGATCTGATTTTTCCGACCCGTAAGAAGATCTATTTCAAGCAGACTGTATTCTTTTGATTCTGCCAGAACTTTGTACCCGGTCCTGGAAAGTTTTCCTTTTTCAGGATCAGCAACAGAATACATTTTATGACTGCTGTTTTCAGCCAGATACGAGGTAATGGTCCCCTGTTTTTCCGTCAGTGTTCCATGTACCACGGCATAATATTTTTTTTGGAATGCATGCCATTCCTGCTGGAGATAATGCTTACTGGTTTCAGTTTTGGCGAAAACAATAACGCCTGAAGTATCTCTATCCAGACGATGCACGATAAACACCCGATTTTTTGATTTATGATTACCCTTTCGTACGTATTCGTTTAAGAGATAATATGCTGTATTGTCTTTAACTTTCTCACTACTTACAGTAAGAAGACCACAGACTTTATCAACAACCAGAATATCACGGTCTTCAAAAAGAACAGTAAGCCCCCTGGGTTGATATTTTTTGGGGGTAGACTTAAATTTTTTCATTTCAAACCTTGAAACCTTAGCATGAAAGGGGCAAAAACGGAGACCATAGTGAGCGAAATCCATACAGACATTTATAAACACTGGGCCATCAAAGTAAAACCGGAAAACAACCTCTGCTCCAGTTTTTCTTTTGATATTATCGCCCCCTCGGGATACAGACAACACGTTTCAATGGGCGGTGACAATGTAAAACGTGCCTTTGAAAGAGCAAGGGAGATGATTAATATGGAAATTGAGCTGGCTCGGGAATGAAAACTGCTTCCTCCTCTTTCACACTTCTATTTTGAATAGGTAAGAGACAACCCCACGCCCACCTCCTGAATCCCCACAACTTCAGAGAGTGCTATTTTTGAATTTAAATCAGTGCAATGACACGCGTGAATACGCTTCAGATTCAATTCTCTAAAATAGCGACAGGTGCCTTGAAGTTGCCTTTCAGATGGATTTTGCAGGTGTAATCCACCTATAACATCGCTGATCCTGTCTTCGGAACAGACAGCTTTAGCATACTCAATAATATTGCAGATTCCGGCGTGGGAACAGCCGGTAACAATAACCAGTCCTTCTCCGGACTTATACGCCAGGGCCGAATCTTCAATGACCCAATCCGGCTCATTTGAACCATCTTTCTTCCCAAAATTTATTATCGATTCAAAATCATTATTCCTGGGGATTTGTCCTAAAAAAACAACCCTGTCACTTAACCACATAGGTTTATCGGTCAATTCCAATGGAAAATGTTTGGCTAATTTTTCTTTTGACATTAAAGATCCAAACTCACCAAAATTTTTCTCTACAACACTGACAAATGTCTGGCTGTGAGCAATCAAAATTGGTTTGGAACAGGAGACTCCCGCTGTTTTCAATTCCGAATAATACCTGATCAGCGGCTCCAGTCCCCAGGTGTGATCAAGATGACTATGAGACAGTCCACCATAGTC
>JAOZLO010000363.1 GCA_029934775.1 Desulfocapsaceae bacterium | reverse complement strand
CTGATGGAGGCTACCTCCATCAGCGGGCTTGAGGCAATGGCTGCCGGATTGCCACTTGTCGGTACAAAGGTTGGAGGAATCCCTGAACTGATCCAGAACGGGGTAAACGGCTATCTCTGCCAGCCTCTTGACCCAAAGGATCTGGCAGAAAAAATCGACATGCTGCTCAGCGAAAATCTTCCGTCCTATGGAAAAAATTCGAGGCAGATGGTGGAGAAACATTTTGACTGGTCCCAGATTGCCCAGAAAACGTATGATGCTTACCGCACAATAGCCAGTCAGGATTAAAACCCGAATATCTCTCTTTGCGTTTAGGTTGGCCTACGGTCAGGGAGTCGTACTGCCCAACAGCTCGATGGAAAAGGTCAATTTTTCTCCGGCAAGGGGGGGATTGGCATCAAGGGTAACATCCTTTTCATCTATATTGACGACAACCACACGAAGAATCTCACCATTCATACCACCCATCTCCAGGCGCATCCCTGCTTCCGGATTAAGATCAGGTGGAACCTGATCAACAGGAACAACCATAACCATCTCATCCTTCCTTTCACCATACGCCTTTTCCACCGGGATATCGACAACCTTGGATTCCCCCACATTCATGCCGATCATAGCCTCATCAAATCCCTGGATTACCTGACCGCTGCCAACAACAAATTCCAATGGTTCTTTACCCTCAGAACTGTCGAAGACAGTACCATCGACAAGTGTACCCTTGTAATTAACTTTAACATTATCCCCTAGTTTTACTCCACTCACTTTTCGCTCCTTGCACCCTTATGAAACCAGACCATAAATTCCGACTTCGAACTGAGAAATGTATTTTGAAATTATGTGGCTCTGAGTACCACCATGGTACTTATACCCCCTTGTGGGGTGCCGGTAGTTACAAACGGTAACATCGTAAACAGCACTCCTGATGCTGTTCAACGTTACCTGTAAACATGATCTAAAAAAGTTCAACCATTCTACCACAGTTACGTTGAGGATTTTGTAACTGAGAATCGGCTTAAGATGGCCTGAAGCCAGGATGAAAAAACGATGAATTATTTTTTTCCAGCCCCTAAGATCATCTTTGAGAGTTTACCAATACGGATAGATTTGATAACATGCTCCTACTTATTTTAAAAAGGACCAAAACCTTATGAAGCAAACAAGATCGAAAACAATTGTAATCGGTGGTGGTGCAGCAGGCCTGATGGCCGCCGGTCGGGCAGCAGAATGCGATGCACAGGTGCTTCTGCTTGAAAAGATGGGCCAGACAGGAAGGAAAATAGGCATCAGCGGCAAAGGGCGATGTAACATGTCCAACAGTGCTCCACTCACAGAATTTATCTCCCATTTTGGCAGGAACGGTAAATTTCTCAGACAATGTTTTGACCATTTTTTTAACGATGACCTTGTTAGTTTTTTTGAAGAAAAGGGACTGCCTCTGGTGACTGAACGTGGGGGGCGTATCTTTCCCAGAAGCGGGAAAGCCCTTGATGTGGTAAAAACACTTAACAGATGGTTGAGCCGACAAAATGTCACCGTAAAAAAAGAGTCCCCGGTCACCTCAATTGTCCTGCAGAACAACACGGTTGCCGGTGTTATCTGCAATGGGGAAAAAATATCCTGCGACACTATCATCCTTGCCACAGGAGGAAAATCATACCCGCGGACCGGATCGACAGGTGATGGTTACCGACTTGCCACAGAATCAGGCCACACCCTGACAGCTCTCCGTCCAGCCCTGGTCCCCCTGGAGTGCAGGGACAAAAAAATAGTGCAGCTGGCCGGTCTCAATCTCAAAAATATCAACGTGCGGCTGTATATAGACGGCAAACGTAAAGGCCAGGAATTCGGGGAAGTAATCTTTACAGAATCCGGAATAAGCGGTCCTGTCGTGCTTACCATCAGCGGTGCAGTTGTAGATTATCTGGACAGGAAGAAACGGGTCAGCCTATCCATTGACCTCAAGCCCGGCCTTGAAGATAAGCAACTGGCAAACAGATTGATTCGTGATCTTGAAAAACGAGGCGGGGAGCCTGTAAGCAGTCTGCTGCGTGGGCTTATCCCTTACCAGCTGGTAGATACATGCCTGGAGTCATGTGGAATTCCAATTGATATTGACACCCGCAACTTTCCTGCCAAAATGCGGAAGAGACTGGCCGCCTGGCTTAAAGATTTTCGGTTTGATATCAGCGGCTATTGTGATTTTGATGAAGCTATAGTGACTCAAGGAGGCGTCAGCCTCAAAGAGATTGAACCAATGACAATGGAGTCAAAATTTGTCAAAGGACTCTTTATAGTCGGAGAACTCCTCGATATAGAGGGCGATACTGGTGGCTACAATCTCCAGGCAGCTTTTTCAACCGGTTGGCTGGCCGGATCTTCACTCAACCCCTCTCGGAAAGTATAGGCTCCAAAGTGATAAATAACCATACTGTTCTGGACACTACTGAAGGAGTTACACCATGCCCTGGCGTATCATTACCAAAGCATTATCAGCACTGGCAGCAATAAAGCAAAAACCGCTGCAACCACCAGGCACATTTGAAATTCAAAATATTGCTGAACTGCAGGAAACTTTCCGCGCAATGCCACTCTTTGAAACAGACGGATACACGGCTTCAGAAGCAATATGGCGAAAAAACATGAACCGCTTGCGAGAACTTATCCTGACTCAGGATGTGAGGAAGTTTTTACGTTGGGATGTGATTACCAAGACTATGTTTATTGACACCGCCAGCTATATCTTTAAAGAATTAAACTACCTTAAACATCGATCCGACTGGCATACACGCTGGCGCTCAGCACTGAAAGAATCTCCAGCAGGGTTCTCCAGGCCTTACGCCTTCTATCCTGTCAGCAGCGGAAATCTTATTCATCATAGCTATCATTTAGCTCAATTTGAAGAGAAAACACAATCTCAGGTGCACAACCTGGAATTTGTATTTGAATTCGGTGGTGGTTATGGGTCGATGTGCAGATTGTTTTACAACCTGGGTTTCCAGGGAAAATATATTATTTTTGACCTGCCACCGTTTTCTGCTTTACAGGAATATTATCTCAAAACCCTGGGCATACCGGTGCAGACGGAAAAAACGTTCATGAAGGTAAAAAATAATGTCATATGCGTGTCTGATATTCAGTATCTGGAGGAATTATTGGAAAAAACTGAAAGGCAGACAAAAACAGAAAACTCCCTGTTTATAGCCACCTGGTCATTAAGCGAATCACCAACCAATATCAGGGATGCAATTTTACCTATGATATCAAAGAGCTCATCATTTCTTATGGCGTATCAGGATACATTCGGGGAAGTAGATAATATAGAATTTTTCAATGACTGGATGGCAGCTCACAGTGATCGTAACTGGCATAACTGGCCAATCGAGCATCTTCCTGGAAATCATTATCTTATGGGGAAAATTCTCCTTTAATCGACATGCAATTGAATATCACAGGTCATATGAGTCGCAGAGCTGCATAAGGAAAAAACAGATGAAAAAACGAATAAAACAGATCATCCAAAAAACACCTTTTTACTATCCTTTCCACAACTGGACGGTAAAGAAAAAACAGGAGAAAGAATTTCGAAACTGGGAAAGAGAGGGAAAGCCAGATCCGCCACCACATATCGTTAAACAGGAAGTACTTAAAACATATGCTGAAGAATTCGGCTTAACCATTCTGGTTGAAACCGGAACATTCTACGGGGACATGATCGAGGCAATGAAACCCCATTTCAACTCTCTGTACTCTATTGAACTCAGCAGAGAATTGTACGAAGAAGCACAAAACAGATTCAGAGGAGAGGGAAAAATAGAACTGATCCACGGGAACAGTGGCATAAGGCTTGGGGATGTGATAAGCAAAATTGACAAACCCGCCCTGTTCTGGCTCGACGGCCATTACTCCAG
>JAOZLO010000362.1 GCA_029934775.1 Desulfocapsaceae bacterium | reverse complement strand
GTACTTTCCAAGATGATCTTTAAATTCTGCTCTATTCGCTGATTTCATGCTGACACTATAGGCCATATAGTTGGCCAAGTCAAGAACGCGTAATTTTTGGGACAGGATTAACTGGATAGACAGGGTTTTTTCAGAAAGAATAATTCCGAGGACAGCAACTTTATTATTTAACGTCTTCGCAACCAGCTTGCCCGTCGCTCGAATTTCCGTAAAAAACAGAGCTTTTCAAGGTTGACCGGGTGATGCCGGGAGCAGTGGAAAATGGGGGAAGAAATGGAGAAAAATAGAGGGCAGGCGGTGGAGCATATTGTCGGACAGGAGAATAAATCTCTGCTTCTGGGTCGAGAAAAGGGGACAGATTTATGCATTAAAGTTTGAGTACCAATCTTATTCCATTGTCAATCTGTTCCATAATTTCACTGGATAAAGTATGAACTCTTTTTGTAAGAAATGACTTATTAATGGTGATTAGTTGGGAAATGTTAATCACACTTTTTTTCGGTAATTTTGATTTTTTAGCAGGAAGCGAGATATTACCGGGTGCTGCTGCCAAACGTAAATTCGTTGTTATGACTGCTGCAGTTATAGTACTGATATTACTGCTATTAAAATCATTTGACTGGACAATGACCAATGGTCTTTTATAACCCGGTTCTGAACCGACAGGATCAGGTAGCTTTGCCCACCATATTTCTCCACGTTTTATTACCATTTTTCTTTTTCAATGGAATCAAATTGCATGGCTGAAAGATTTTGATTTAATTTCGAAACCTCAGTCGAATAGACCTCATTAAGTTGTTGAGTAATATGGTCGGCAGGGTGTTGTTCAAGAAATTGCGCAACGGCTTTTGCATAGAGGCTGCTGCGAGAAAATCCGTGATTTCCGGCATACTCATCAGCAGCAAAAAATAATTTATCAGGAATTGAAATTGCAGTTTTCATAAGAATATTATCACTTTTATTCCTTGTTTTTTTGTAAGGTAGATCATCTTGCAACATAAAAAAGCCTCTATGGGAAAACAGTATAACCAGAGTAATACCTTTTGTCAATTCGATTCGGGACAGCACTAAGATAAATGGGGTCAGACTCGAATGGCACTTACTTAAGCTTTTTCGGGTGGCCATTCTTTCGAATTTCATCGCGTGCTAGCTCTCTCGGTTTCATAAGCCTTGAATAGGGTTTTGGGCGTTTCTTTACAGCTCGTGGTTCAACCCGGCCTAATCGGTTGCCCACTCGTTGTTCGGCTATTAATACAAACAGCAGGGATGTTTGTTTATCCCCTGCTGCCCTGCGCCAGTTGACAAACAGTGGCACAAACGAGGAATAATGGATTTTCTGAGAGCATTGTAAAATGAATACCTCAGGTGTGCTTCCTGATCTTGGCACTGAAGCATGCCTGGAGAAAAACTTCACACAAGAAGCGTACTGCAGATGTTTTTTTATGTTGTGTTAAAAAAATAAAAAAGAGGCCAAATTAGTTAGTTAGACAGTCAATACAACATAACTGTCAACACAACATAATGGCGTTTATGTTGTTAACAACATAAGCGCCAGTTGGCCGCCTTGTAGCAGGTACCAGCAAATTTCTCGGTGTCCACAAAGGTTTCCAGCCAGTAAACCGGATGGTTATAGAGGTTTTGCCAGTCCTGCTTGATAGACCTGGCACACATGCCCAATAAGTGCGAGGCAAGATGCTCCACTTTTATCCAGGGTAGTATGAGAAATCTGGTGTTGTAGGAAAGCAGGTGGCGTCGTTTTTCCAACGCATTTCGATCCCAGCCGATGAAGGTATCCCTGGGACTGAGATGGTAAGGAGCAGAAGAAAAGGCCAGACATTCACGATAATTGAATTGTTTGGTTGCAATTAAACTATCATCTCACCAGCTATTTTTCCATGTGTATTCAGTCGCTTGGCCTTGATTTGTCGGGATGTAGGGGCTTAAGTAAGTGCCATTCGGGACAGACGACTTTCGATGTCTCTACCCAGTACGTCCATGTCCCTTTCCGGGACTTCAAACTCTTTGAAAACCTTTTTCCAATCTGACACGACTGATAGCATTGTATTTATAATTTCATCTGCTTTAGGCCGTTGTTTGATCCCGAATTTTTTGGCCTCAGTAAGAAGGGTGTCTCTATTGGGTACCTGATTTGCCAGGCCAATACGAAGTACGTGCTCGAGATTCAGGCCAATATTGGGGACCAAATCAAAGGCTGGACTAAGGCGCCAGTCCTGGCCGTCAAAAAGCATACAGAAATTCTTTAAGTGGTCATCTGTATTCCCGATCATTACATTGAAGACAAGTTGCCTGAAGAGTTGCTGCAAATCTAGAACAGGATGAGCAGACACCCTGCGAATAATCGCAGCCATATCGGCATAACCTAAATTGTAATATCCTTCGGCTCCCAACAAGGTCTGCATGCTTATAACATGATTGCGTCTCATGGCAGCCGTATCGATATCAAACCGCTCAACCAGCAGCACCTTACTCTTGCCGCATGGAACACATTGTGTATTTGCTGCATTTACCCCAGCTCTTCGAGCAAGTTCCATAGCAGCGGATTCAAGAGCAACGACATCAAATTGATCTTTGATACTGGCAAATTTGGCCAGATAAGCACGCTCTCCGTCGTTTATCAAGGCCTTCGGACGGGCCCCACCTGGAGAGCTTCCAGCCTGAAAGAGCAAGGCCATTTCACCATCTATAGACGTTGCATCTTCTTCAAAGTTAAGCGCCAGTCTTTGCAGGTCTTCGAGATACTGACCGTCCACACCTTCCTTTTTATCCGGTGCAGTATCATCTCTGCTGTAACTGAGCGCGCCCATTCCCTGCCCTCCAAGCAAGTCAAGTAATTGCGGTACTCGCTGATCACTTCGGGCAAGTCGATAACGCCTGGTCAAAAGCCTCCGCCCCCAGTCATCCGGTAGACTGTCCTCAAAAACCCCATGGACCCCTGCGTATGGTCGGTCTGCATTAAATATTTCTACTGAAACGGGAAGATGGATTGGATCTAAAGGAAATGATTCCGGACGATTCAGATATTCAGGAGAATACCTGAACTGCCCCTGCAACCTTCCTTGAGAATCGGGATGAGCCACAACCAGCTCGCCGACATGTATACTTTTTTCCAGGTCAACGGTCAGCCAAACATTAAGTTTGATCATTATCTTCTTGATTTTCTGCTGCTTGATTTTTGTCTAGCCAGCTGTTTTCTCTCAAACTCCTCAAAGAGATCCGTCTTTTCGGCAAGGATCCCCTGCCAGGTATCTAAACAATTAAGAATACTACTTGCCGCAAGCCAGCTTCCAATAGGCACCGAGGCAGTGCCCTTCTCCATTTTGCTATATGACTGCCTGGTTAAACCAATTCGGGCAGCAAATACCTCCTGGCTTTCATTGCGTGCCAAACGGGCGGCTCTTAATCGCTCTCCGATTTCTTTTAGCAGACGGAATATTTCTTCGTCTTTGTTAATCATATTTAACATATTACAGCATATATCATTTTTTGTTATATATTTTTAACAGGCACTACTAAAAAAATAGGGGACAGACCACAATTTCTCTTTTCTCCTTCTCTCAAGGAGAAGCATATATGGTGCATAATTTTTAAAAAGCAACGAATAAGTTGTATTATTTTCAAAAGAAACTAATATGTTTCTATATCGCTGATGATATATCAAGATGAATTAAAGGGGAGGTCTGAAATGAGTAAAATTCATGGCCAACTGAAAAAACGTCGGAAAGAACTCCGTCTAAAACAAGAAGACATGCAGCTGCGTGTTGGCATGGCACGGCAGCAGTATCAACGACTGGAATCCAAAGGGAACCCACGTCTCGACACACTCGAACTTGTTGCTAAAGGGCTGAAAATGGAACTTATGCTGATTCCTCAGGAGAAACTGCGTCTTGTGCGCTCTCTGT
>JAOZLO010000361.1 GCA_029934775.1 Desulfocapsaceae bacterium | reverse complement strand
AAACAGCAATGATAGCAGCCGGCTGTGCCAAGAAGGCCGCGGATGTTGTTACTACCACTCAATCATCAACTGCAGCTGCCCTTAAGGCAATTCAGGTTTCCAGGAGGTAATTATAAATGGATAAGACATATTGCTCATATATATGTTCCGGTTGTGGCATCGGCGAGGCACTTGATATGGAAGCACTTGCCGAAGTGGTAACCGACGAGATGTCCATGGAGTGCAAAAGTCATGAATGCCTCTGTGGTGCTGAGGGTCGCGCCCTCATACAAAAAGATATTGCAGACGGTACTAACACGGTTGTAATAGGTGCATGTTCTCCCAGGGTAATGGGACGCGAATTTGATTTTGGTGATGATAAGATTACGGTTCGTGCCAATCTGCGTGAGCAGGTTGTCTGGGCAGAGGTTAAGCCTGCAGAAGGTGAGGAACCCCATGCGGAGGCAGCGGAGTTTTTACAGGAGACTGCCTCGGATTATATGAGGATGGCATGTACCCGTGCACAGAAAACAGAGCTGCCTGAGCCTTATCAACTGGAAGTTTTAAATAAAACCATTCTGGTCATGGGCGGTGGCCTGGCAGGTCTTACTGCAGCGAAAGAGACAGCTGCTGCCGGGTATGATGTGTTACTTGTTGAAAAAGAGGCTCAGCTTGGGGGCAAGGCAAGTGGTTGGCGTAAATCCTTCCCGACGAAGGCTCCCTGGACCGACCTGGAAGAGAATCCCATTGATGCTCTTATTGCCGAAGTAACAACCAATCAAAAAATTACAGTGAAAACTGCGACTGAGGTAGCTCGTGTTGCAGGTGCTCCAGGTGATTTTGGTATAAGTCTGAAAGTTGCAGGGAGCAGTGGTGAATGGGATGCTCCCGCCAAGGTAACTACTGAAGATGCAGACCTGATCCAGAAAGAGGAGATGGAAGATCCAAATGTCGGTCTGCAGCCCTACGTGGAGGTTGATCCTGATGCTGTAAAGGTTGGATCAGTTGTTCTTGCAACCGGGTGGAATCCTGCTGATGTCTCCCAGTATGAACATCTTGGATATGGGACCCTGGAAAATGTCGTTACTAATGCTGAATTTGAGAAACTGGCCAAAGAAGGTAAGGTCCCTGCAAATGTTGCTTTTGTCCAGAGTCCTGGCGGCAAGGATAATGATAATGATTTTCCCTACTGTAACTCCGTTACTTCGATGGTAGCACTGAAGCAGGCTCAGTATGTCACTGAAGATAATGAAGACGGTAAGGCATATATTCTGTATCAGCACATGCGAACTCCTGGTCATATGGAGCTTTACTATAAGAATGCTCAACTCAATGATGGCATTTTTATGACCAAAGCTTCAGTCACCCAGGTTGAGGCAAGTGGTGGTCAGTTAAGCGTTGCTGCGGAAAACACCCTTCTTGGTGAAGATATTACTTTGAACGTTGATATGGTCGTTCTGGCTGCCGGCATGGAGCCAGTAACACTTAATGAATATTCCATTAATCTGGCATATCGTCAGGGCCCGGCATTTTCTGATCTGGAGCTTTTTGATGGATATGCTGATTCTCATTTTATCTGTTTTCCATATGAGACCAGACGTACCGGTGTTTACACCTGTGGTGGTGTGAGAAAAGCTGAGACCATGGAAGAGGCGGTTGATGATGCAACCGGAGCCGCTCTAAAAGCCATACAATGTATCGAATCTGTTGATCGTGGGGTATCTGTTCATCCCAGGTCTGGTGATGCAACGTATCCCGATTTTTTTATGCAGAGATGTACTCAGTGTAAACGCTGCACCGAGGAGTGTCCTTTTGGTGCTCTTGATGATGATGAAAAGGGAACACCTCTTACTAATCCTACTCGTTGTCGTCGTTGTGGTACCTGTATGGGAGCATGCCCTGAAAGAATCATCGGCTTCAAAGATTATAACATTGACCTTATCGGTTCGATGATCAAATCAATAGAGGTTCCTGAGGATGATGATGATCGTCTGAGGATTATTGTATTTGTATGTGAAAATGATGCGTATCCGGCCCTGGATATGGCAGGTATGAGGCGGCATGGTCTGAATCATATGATTCGTTTTATACCCGTGCGTTGCCTTGGTTCTGTCAATATGGCATGGATTCGTGATGCACTTTCCGCTGGGTTGGACGGAGCAATGTTGTTAGGATGTTCCTATGGCGATGATTATCAGTGCCATTTTGTGAAAGGATCTGAAATTGCAGATAAAAGAATGGAAAATATTGCTGATACCCTGTCTACTCTTGCCCTTGAGCCCGAACGATGTGTGGCTGAGCAGGTGGCTATCACTGATTACGATAAGATTCCACAGCTGCTCAATGATTTTGTTGAAGAGATCGTTGAAATGGGGCCAAATCCGTTCAAAGGCTTCTAGTCTGTTTTTTATCATGGCGCTGCTGTACTGCCGCAGCGTCCAATACTGTCGATCGTGGCAATGGTTGAAATGATATAATTTTTGATATTATAGCAGGAGGGAGACTATGAATGTTCAACCGGATTTAGAATTTATTAAATCTTTAAAAGAAGCAGGTGGTGATACGCTGAAAAAGTGTTATCAGTGCGCAACATGTTCTGTAATATGCCCGTTGTCAAAGGATGGTTCACCGTTTCCTCGTAAAGAAATGATCTGGTCCCAATGGGGACTGAAGGAAAAGCTCATTGCTGATCCGGATGTATTTCTCTGTCACCAGTGTGGTGATTGCACAGAGAATTGCCCAAGAGGAGCAAAACCCGGTGATGTGCTGGGAGCAATCCGTGCCTATGCGTATACCCACTATGGCTGGCCGGCGCCTCTGGCGAAGCTGGCATCAAGCGCCAAAGGGCTGCCAATGTTAATCGGTATTCCCGTAGTTGTTATTTTCATTATGTGGATGCTCTCCGGTGCGATGCATATTCCCACGTCAGAACAATTTGCTGATCATGGATACCAGCAGTTTTTTGGTCATTGGGGTTTTAAGTGGTATGGTAAAAATATATTTTTTATTGTGCTTATCATGGTCCCTTCATTAGGGCTTGGTCTGTTTTCTGCTTATAAGGGTATTACCAAAATGTGGAAAGCTATGTCTGAAAATGAAGGTGTTAATCCATATTACCGGCCATCAGCTGTTCAATTTGTAAAAGAATTTCTCTGGCCATCAGTTATTGAAATAGTTCAGCATGATCGTTTCAAGGAATGTACCGTCAATGTCGATAGAGTACGGGGGCATCTGCCCTTAATGCTGGCTTTTATCGGTCTGTTCATTGTTACTTGCTGGTCTCTACTTAAAAATGATGTGCTTGGTTTGATATGGCCGTCACTGCACGGTCCGATGCTGTTGATTGATCCGTTTAAGATTTTGGCGAATGTATCTGCAGTTGCTTTACTTTTTGGTATTGCGGTACTTTGGAATAACAGAAAGAAGGCAGAGCAGGAACTGGATACCAAGGCAACTTTTTATGACTGGTTTCTTATCTGGGAAATCACAGCTGTCGGAGTTACCGGTTTGGGTGCGGAACTGCTCAGATGGGCAGGTGCGCCAGCTATGGGATATATAGTATACTTTTTGCATCTCGTATCAATCATGATGCTTTTCCTTTATTTGCCATACACAAAGTTGGCCCATTTGATCTATAGAACGACTGCGTACACGTTTGAAAAATATAGGGACAGTGCTTTTGCACAAAAGCCATAATTATTTAAACGATTGCAGGGAATGAGGGCTGAGTCATTTTATGATTTGGCCCTTTTTCTATCAAGAGGGCATCTTTCTGCAGATTGGATTATTTGTTCACCTGCTGGTTTGAAAAAGAGGCAAGAAAAATGAATAAATATGAAAATATCTGTTGAATTAAGATATTGAAATGAGTATATTCTCACACCCGGTAAGCTGGCGTAGCTCAATTGGTAGAGCTCCTCACTTGTAATGAGGTTGTTGTGGGT
>JAOZLO010000360.1 GCA_029934775.1 Desulfocapsaceae bacterium | reverse complement strand
GAAGAACGAGCATCAGCCCTCCCGCAGCCACACCAACGAGAAAGGTAAACTGCGAAATATACAGTCCCCAGGACAAATCACGCCCCATTCCAGTCAATCCCAGACCAAAGAGATATTGTCTGATATAACAAATCGCTCCGACTCCAACGAAGGCGCTCAGAAATGCGAGCCACATCCAATAGCGAGAGTCTCCTTTAAATACTTTTTCAATCATGGCATCCTCACACTATGTAAAAGACTGACGGTTTAGTTCCAAGGGAAGGCTTCCTCTGGATCGTATTCTCCCGGTCAAGTAGTTTGCGGATCTCAGACTCAGGGTCATTGAGATCGCCGAAAACAATTGCACCGGATTCCTTGACGGCTTCTAAACACGCGGGTTCTTTTCCGAGTGCGATACGCTCACCACAGAAATTACATTTTTCGACCACACCACGCATACGGCTGGGGAAGTCAGGATTATACTCTTTGATATATGGACGCGGATTTTCCCAGTTAAAACTCCGGGCACCATACGGACACCCCATCATACAGAAACGGCATCCAATGCAGCGATGAAAGTCCATGGCAACAATGCCGTTTGGCAGCCTGTAAGTAGCCTGTGTTGGACAGACCCTCACACAAGGCGGTTCATCACAATGATTACATAAAACTAAAAAATCATTCTCTTTTTTAATTTTAGAAGCATGACTGTTGGAGTGTTCTGGAAAAACATTTTCGAAGGGGGCCTTCCATACCCACTTTATCTCACTCTTCTTATTGTCAATCTGCGGGACATTATGAACTTTATGACAGGCATCAATCGCCTTATCAAGCAATTCAGGTTTACCGTAAAATTTACGCATATCGACAACGAGGCCAAGCCGTACGCCAGCAGGCGCATCTTCTGCGCCATGTGCTGCCGGTTTGTGTACCTCAGCGGCGGAACTATGTGTACTATTACTTGAAGAGGCAACAGCAGCAGAAGACGTCAATTTAACAACCGCAGGAGCGCTGATACCGGCAAGAGCCGTTGCACCAGCTATCTTCAGAAATTTTCTTCTTTGCTTATCCATTAGAGTGTCTCCTTCTTAATCGCTGCTACTTCCGGGGTCAAATGACAATCCCAGCAATACGGATCAACAGAGGCATATTCGTGACAGGTATCACAGAATTTCTCCTTGCTTGTATGACATTGCATACAGGCCATCTGCAACCCTTTGCGATATTTTTTACCGTCTACAGTTACTGACTCACGCTTGCCATCACGAAGAACTCCATCTCTCCACTCATTTAACAGCACCATATGGCTTGCCCGCATTTCAGCAGAAGAAGCAACGCACTCCTTTTCTCCACCCGGCGGCAGCTCCGGTTTAGGTACAGTACTTGCGGTGGAAAACGCGTTGAACCAAAGCGGGAAAGTGACAAAGAGGACGAATATTGCCAGTCCCGGTATAATTGTTCCTTTATTGTACATTAGCTACTCCTCTATTCTCATCAGGATTTAGAAGACCATCGTACGGAGACCTTCTTCAAGCTCGCCGCGAGTCTCACCTTCTTGAACAATTGCGTTAGCAACAAGCTCCGTCACACCACAGACCCCAACTCCGGGTGTCCAATAGTCGTTCAGAGAGGTCAGTGTCGCTCTGTCGATTGCGCAGACACATGAAAGCATATTCACTCCATGTTTCTCCTGGACGTACTTTACAGCATTTGCCCGAGGCAATCCTGATCGCATCCTCAAGTCCATAATTTCATCGGTATTCAAACCGGTTCCGGAACCACAGCAGAAGGTCTGTTCCCGAATGGTATTTTCCGGCATTTCAACCCAGTCAACAACATGATCAAGAATGTAACGGGGCTCGTCAATAAGTCCCATCGCCCTTGCGGGATTACAGGAATCATGAAAAGTAGCCTTAATATGGCTGTTACGACTCTTATCGAATTTCAACTTGCCATGTTTAATGAGATCAGCCGTAAATTCACTGATATGCACCATCTTGCTTGCAGCAGCATTTTCAAAGACGGTACCGGTTATTGGAGAAACCGGTTTTTCAAGGAAATTCGCAGGACCATTCATGGTATCCATATACTGGTGCACCACACGCCACATATGTCCACACTCACCGCCAAGAATGAATTTAACACCCAGCCTCTCTGCTTCGGCATACATCTTGGCGTTCAGTTTCTTCATAGTCTCATTGTTGGTAAAGAGACCGAAGTTACCACCCTCGGATGCATATGTTGACCATGTATAGTCAAGACCGATAGCCTCAAAAAAAAGCAGGTAGCCCATGGCAGTATAAATGCCGGGTTCGGCGAAAACATCAGCGGAAGGGGTAATAAAAAGAATCTCCGCCCCCTTCCTGTTAAAGGAAATATTTGGTTTAACACCGGTAAGACTCTCAACATCTTCCACCAGAAACTCAACATTATCTTTGAAGGTGTGGGGCTGCAGCCCCATATGGTTTCCGGTACGGTTTGAATTTGAAACCGGCTCTAACACCCAGTTAATACCGATACCTACAAGATGCAGTAACTCACGAATCATCATGGTCACTTCAGCAGTATCAATACCATATGGGCAGAAGATGGAACAGCGACGACATTCTGTGCACTGATAGGAATACATAAACCACTCTTTCAAAACACCCACTGTCATCTCTCGGGCTCCAGCCATCTTTCCGAAAAGTTTACCGGCGAGGGTAAAATCATTCCTGTAGATAGATCTGAGCAGCTCTGCCCTTAATACCGGCATGTTTTTCGGGTCACCGGTACCTAAGAAAAAATGACATTTGTCTGCACATGCACCGCAGCGAACACAGCAGTCCATAAAAATCTTCAGGGAGCGAAACTTGTCCAGACGTTCCTTCAAACCCTTAAGAATAATTTCTTTCCAGTCTTCAGGAAGCTTCCAGTCATCTTCTTCCGGTGACCATTCACGTGCATTTGGAAAACTCAGGCCGGACTGGCTGTTGAGATATTCCACTTTATCTTTTTTTGCTACGTATGCATAACTCCCGGGCTTAAACTTCACCGGGATATCCATCCAGTCCCTGGTAGGTATTGCTCCTGTGGCCAAGGATGGTCCCTGCACTACGCTTTTCGATAATTGTTCTAATTTGGTAACTGACATCGTTATCTCATCCTCATAAGCTAGTTTAACACTGTTTATTCATCATCCTTTTTCGGAGGGAGCTCTTTTTCCACCGGAATCCCGGATTCTACCATAAACTCCCGGAATTCATCTTCATATCCGGCGTAGGAATGCGGAATTATTTTCGGGTTCCATGGATTTACATGACGCACAGCCCGGGTGTTGTTCTTCATGTTCCTTGTCGGACTCATGAACACACCTGCGAAATGCATCAGTTTACTGAATGGAAAATAAGCAAGCAGTACACAGACCAGAAAAATGTGGATATAAAAAATCGCCCCGATTTCTGTACCGATAACTGGAGAAAAAGTCACAAGCCCTACTGCCAGCTGCTTGATATTGACAATATCAATGTCAGTGCGGAAGAGATAGCGCATCAGAATTCCCGTTGCGCCAATGGCAAAGATCAAAACGAGCGGAAAGTAATCGTTCGCCAGCGAAATAAACCGAACATGACGGGTAATCAACCTTCTGCTGAACAACAGCACACATCCGGCTAAAAGGCCTATATCGGTAATATACCAGTTGGGAGCACCAACCTGAAAAATACCATCACCAAACTCTAACCATCCTATCCAGGCAGGTACCGGATCCAGAAACAGACGCATATGCCTGATCACAATCAGCAAAAACGAATAGTGGAAAATCAGAGCAAACATCCAGAGCCATTTAGAGGACTCATAGGTGATCTTCGGTCCGTCGTGAATTTCAGATTTAGTGTTCCGGAAAAGGGACCTGAAAGTCACAATTTCCAGGAACATCCTTGCCACAACCTCTGCTGTGGTATCGGGAGCTTCAAGCC
>JAOZLO010000359.1 GCA_029934775.1 Desulfocapsaceae bacterium | reverse complement strand
CCACAGCATTGCTGGGATTTTGGCAGATAAACAGAATACCCGATCTTCTGCAGCAGACGAATCATCGAGGCGCCGATTTCCGGATAGATAAAGGAGATCGAACAACCGGCAAAAAAACCGACAGTTGGTTTATCGCCATCTCCTTGAATAAACTCCGGGAAGAGATCAAAGAGACTTTTAGCCGGGAGAGAGGGCAGACTGCGATCCTTCATCTGCGGCACAGGAAAGCGAAGGCGCAGACCGCTGGTTGCAGGAACCTCTTTAAACACGAGAGGAGAAAGTGCTGCACCTGTTTTAATCGCCCCCTTCAATAAAGATCTATTACCGATAAATGCCGACACTCCTCTACCGATAAGAGAGAGGCCGCGATTGTCAGTTATCTCCCGCCGTATGGCACCGACAATCTTGTCGGTAGGCACCTTATTGGGACACTTATCGACACAGGAACCACACATCAGACACATGGAGATATCCTGCCTCAGCCTCTTCTCAAGATCTCCTGTTTTATCAAGAAGAGCTGCAGCAAGGGCAATTTTCCCACGGGCAACACTCCCCTCCTTCCTGGTTTCCAGATAAGTTGGACAGTGAGCCTGGCAGGCTCCGCACTTCACACATTCACGGATCTGCTGCTCGTAATCTGTTAGAGTCTTATTTTTGCTCATCTTCTGCACAAATTTCACTACTTTGAAATATTTTTCCTGGGTTAAGGATATTTTTCGGGTCAAAAGCAGACTTTATTCTCTGCATATAACCGACGGTCGCACTGTCTACCTCCATACCCAGATAATTCATTTTAGAGGTCCCGATTCCATGTTCACCGCTTATCGAACCTTCAAGGGCCAGAGCCGCACGAAAAACCTCATCCATAACCTTGTGTACCCTATCCTTCATCCCCTCTTCGGCAAGATCAACCATGATATTAACATGGATATTACCATCACCCGCATGCCCAAAATTGACAATAGGTACACCATATTTTTCTGCCAACCCCTCCAGAGCAGTGATCATATCAGGAACCTTCGAGCGAGGAACAACTATATCCTCATTGAACTTATCGGGATTCACCTTACGAAGACTCGAGCTGACATTTCGCCGTACCTGCCAGATCTCCTCCGATTCCTCATCAGTAGAGGCTACCTGAGTATCAAGAACACCAAGCGGTTGGATAACTTCCATTATCTTAACAGCCTGCCTCTCGATAACCTCCCTGTCGCCATCAACTTCAATTATAAGGACAGCCTTGCACTCCTCAGGCAGAGGAATAGGAGAAATATCTCTGATACAGCCAATGGTAGCCGCATCAAGAAACTCCAGTGTCGTTGGAATGATCTTTGCCCTGACAATTTCAGCCACACCTCGGGCAGCTCCGTGAATGGTCTCAAACTGCACCAGCATGGTCTTTTTCGCCTCCGGTTTCGGCAGGAGTTTCAACACAATTTCCGTAACAATTCCCAGGGTGCCTTCAGATCCGACAAAGAGTTTTGTCAGATCGTAACCGACAACATTCTTCAGAGTTTTCCCACCGGTTCTGATTATCTCACCGCTTGCAGTCACCACCTCCAGCCCAAGAATATAATCTTTAGTGACACCATATTTAACACATCTCGGGCCTCCCGCACATTCCGCCACATTACCGCCCAGAGTACAGAAATCTTTGGAGGCAGGATCCGGAGGATAAAAGAGACCTACCTTTTCCACCTCCTTCTGTAGCTGGGAGGTCACTACGCCAGGTTCCACTACAGCAATTAAATTATCTTCATCAATACTGAGAATCCGGTCCATTTTAGTAAGCACCAGAACGATTCCTCCTTTAACAGGAAGACTTCCTCCGGTAAACCCTGAACCGGCCCCTCTTGCCAAAATTGGAATTAAATGGCTATTGGCCAGTTTAACAATTTCACTCACCTGTCCACTGGTCTCTGCATAGACGACGACATCAGGAAGATAGCTTTTTTGAGTTGCATCGTATGAGTGGGTGATTTGATCACTCTTATCTGTATAAACATTATCCTTGCCAACTATAGCCTTAAGGCGCTGAAGAATTTTTTTCTCTATCATTTTCTGTTTCCTTTTGTAGTTTGACAACAAGACATCCTCATATTTTAATCATTTGTCAAGGGGACCTCAGTTTTTTATGAAATTTACCCTGACTGCAACAAAAATAAGTTTGAATATTTCTGAATGATTATTATTTGCAATTGACCCAACACCCCACAAGGTGGTATGAGTACCTTGTAGTATATTTATAATCCCAAAATAAACTCCCTCAAGGATATCCTATGGATCGAGTAACAAAAAAACCAGCCAGACTTAACCGACGCAGGTTTATGCAGCTTGTTGCCGTGGCCGGTGCAGCCACGACCTGCTGGAAACTGGGCCTTATGGGTACAGGTAAACCTTTACAGGCAGCTCACCGAAGTCAATCTATTATGGGTACCGTTTTGAATCTCACTGTCTATGGGCCAGATCGTGATGTCTGCGAAGAAGCACTCAGCAATACCATTGGAAAAATGGTTTCTCTTGAATCACATTTGAGCAGACATATGGCTACAAGTGAGCTTTCACTCCTCAACAGAACAGGCAGACTGAGCAACCCGGAAACGGATATCTTAAAAGTGCTGACCCTGGCCGAGGATATCAGTAAAAAAAGTTTTGGAGGCTTTGATGTTACGATTCTACCCCTTCTCCTGATGCATGAGTCAATCCAAGGTGAAAACGAACATCCTGACCAGCAGCAGCTCAACACCGCAAAAAACCTTGTCAGTTTTGAAAACGTAAAGCTGGGAAAAGACGTAATCCAATTTGAAAAACCCGGCATGGGAATTTCTCTGGACGGTATCGGTAAAGGCTACATAGTTGACCAGGGCATAGCCACCCTGAGAAACAATGGGTTTAATAATGTGTATGTGGAAGCAGGAGGCGATCTTATGGTTTCCGGCCAGAAAGATGACCACAATCCCTGGCGCATCGGCCTGCGTGATCCCCGTGGGAAGCAGCATAAACCAACCGTAATTGAGGTGAGTAACAGGGCTGTAGCCACCTCCGGCGATTATCTCCAGGCTTTCACGCCTGATCTCAAGCATCATCATATTATCCATCCGAAAAGAGGTTTTTCGCCACAGGAACTGGCAAGCTGTACTGTAACAGCACCTGACGCCGCCCTGGCAGATGGTCTTGCTACCGCCGTCATGGTTTTAGGAAAAGATGACGGTTTTGACCTTATCGAATCGATGGACGGTTGTGAAGGATATATCGTTGATAAAAACCATAATAACTTTAACACAGCAGGTTTTTTTAGTTGATATGAAAATTATCCACACCAACAAAGGCCTCGACATACCCATAACCGGCCAGCCTGAACAGAAAATACGGCAAAGCAACCAGGTCAAAAAGATTGCCCTTGTGGGTGATGATTATGTCGGCATGAAACCCACCATGCTGGTGGATGAAGGAGACCGGGTCAAAACCGGCCAACACCTTTTTACTGATAAGAAAAACAAAGGCGTTATTTTCACCTCCCCCGGTTGTGGTGTGGTACATTCAATAAACAGGGGTGCAAAGCGAAGATTTGACTCCCTTGTTATTGAGCTGGAAGGAGAAGAGAGTGTCCGCTTTCTTGATCCATCGTCTGCTCAGGCAGAAAAAATGGATCCGGAAAAGATCCGAAATCTGCTTGTTGATTCCGGGATGTGGACAAGTTTTCGTACCCGACCATATGGCAAAATACCTGCTATTTCCACTTCCCCTGCCTCACTTTTTATAACAGCTATCGATACTTCTCCGCTGGCCGCAGATCCACAGGTCATCATTGCCCACTACGAAAAAGAATACCAGCTCGGACTGAAAATTCTCCAGCAATTTTTGCCTGTACCAGTTCATTACTGCACAGGGGCGGATAAGTTGCTCCCGGCCGAAGAACGTGATGGTATCAACTACT
>JAOZLO010000358.1 GCA_029934775.1 Desulfocapsaceae bacterium | reverse complement strand
ATTCACCGCGACATTGTAACCAGGTGCTAAATCGATCAACCGGCCAGCTCGTATAATTGTCGTTGATCATCTTCCTGAGCCACAAGCGCCAGGGCTTCTATGAGTTTATAATCAAACACAGGCATACTATAAGTAAATTTAATCTTATATAAAAAAGATTAATTTTACTTTCTACTCTGCCTGGTCTATTTTCTCAAGCAACAAGAGAAGAGAGAATGAGATTAAACTGTATCCGTTCGTATTGATTTTACACAGAGGAGTAAATCAAGCTTATCATGATCATACCATTTATACAGGGATTTGGGGCAAGCGGAGGGCTGATTGTAGCCATAGGTGCACAGAACGCCTTTGTTTTATCTCAGAGCGTTCGTGGTAACCACCACATGGTTGCTGCATTTATATGTATTCTTTGTGATGCCATCTTCATCACTGCTGGAATTGCAGGTGTCGGAGCGTCAGTATCTGCTAACCCGGCTCTTGTGCAGTGGGTGACATGGGGTGGTGCCGGGTTTCTTTTCTTTTATGGCCTGAGTTCTCTCCACTCTGCCATACGTGGTGGGAGTCTTGACACCAGTGATCGGACTGTAAAGACTTTGGGAGCAGTTATTTTGACAACGTTAGCCGTTACACTACTCAATCCACATTTCTATTTAGATACAGTTCTGCTTCTTGGCGCCATTAGCAGCCAGTTTCATGGAGAAAATCGCTTTATATTTTGGGTTGGAGCTATCACCGCTTCGACACTATGGTTTACCTGCCTTAGTCTTGGTGGGCAGATTCTGGCACCAGTATTTAGAAAACAAATTTCCTGGCGAATTCTTGACACTGTAGTCTGGGCCACAATGTGGGTTATTGCGTTGTCATTAATTATGCATGGGATACCTGATTAACATGAAAATGATTGTGTTCATGAATTCAAATAACGAGACCAGAATTAAAAAGCTGATAGCCATAAAATGGCTATCATTTCAGTATTTTTGATTCTGGATGTTTTTTAAACCATTTTCTCCAGACAGTGTCCTCAAAGAGTACCTTTGGAAGTCTCTTCACCTTTCCGGTCTTTAATAAAAATTTTACCGTCTTTTCTAATCACCTGGAAAAAGCTTACTGTACAGGTCAAAAACAATACGCAGAACAGCATGAAAAATGCAAATTTATTTTTCCTTTTCGTAATGCACCTCTTTATGAAGTACATGTAATCACATACCTGAAACTTGCAGGATCTAACTCGGACACTACTGAATAATTACAGCTATTTTATGAAATTCAACATTCTTAATATGTCGAAGTAGTTAGCTGTTTCAAATACCACAGTTTGGGAATCACCCTTTTTCATACCTGGATAGAAAGAAGATCTGTAAGCACTGACCGGATCAGTGAATTTAATTTCTACCTCAAAGTATTCTGGTAAGTCAAAACCATATGTAGAAAAATCAGATTGCAGGGCCTTGGAAGCACCCTCTTCTATCATTCTACATGATTGTCTGGAAGATAAACTGATTGTAGATCCGCCCTTTCCTTGAGTTACAGCCACGGTTTTAATATTTTGATTGATTGCATTAGCTGCTTCACAGAGGGCTTTGTCTCCTGACAGGAATGCTACCGGAATGTTTACCAATGAAGCAGTAAAAGCATTGAGTAGAAATTCAGTACCTAGTTCGCCGTTGATCTTAATATGAGCGATCTGAAGAGTAAACGTGTGTCCCAGAGGGTTTGCTTCACTCGCAGTATTGGAATGATATCCAATCATCATCACTGCATCAAACGTATTATCTAATTCTTGCATCATCCCAAAAGGATGTCCGCTCCAGCCTCTAATAATTTTTACTTTCTCCGGTAAGAGCGAAGTGATGATATTTCTGCCACTTCCGTGGGCGTCTTTTACAAATATTTCTTCAGCACCGGCATTCAAAGCGCCCTGGCATGCTGCTACAACCTCATGAGTCATTAATTGCCGCGATTCTTCATACCTTTGCCCTTTTGACGAAGCCTCTTCCCAGTGACTGACTCCCGCAATTCCCTCAATATCGGCGCTGATGAATATTTTCATAGTATTTTGTCTCCTTGTACATTTTGTGTTTCACACAACGACCTCTCATACGCCCACAGGCGCTACCCTGACAACTAACTACCTTTGTTTACGCCCCGAACGGGAAATCGTTAAAGTTCTCTGTAAATAAATCACACCCTACCTAACACAGTTAGTGTATCTTTCATATAGATAAACAGATTCGTTTTAATAGAGGGTATGGATGAACTTCTTGGCCACCCTGTGATCGGACCTTCCTGGGAGAGTTTTTTGTATTGAACAGATTATTGCTGCAAAGCCAGACTGGCGACCGATTTTTTATCGTACCTCGTCAGGTGAAGAGATCGATCTTGTACTGGAGCCAGCGGCCACCCATTCTGCAGACTTGGAAAAAATATAAGGTGTTTTTCAACAAAATCTATCCTCACCCACCAATCACTTTTCTTTGCCTTCCAGCAGCTTCTTCAGCTGATACCTGAAGGTATGATGTTTGAGGTTGAGCAGCTTTGCCGCCTTTGTCTCGTTTCTTTTAGCCATTTCCATTGCCTGTGTAAAATAGAACTCGTCCATTTTGTATCGCAGTTGATCAAGATCAATGCCTGCGGGAGGAATAGGAGCAAATTGTATGGTGTCGGCAGGGGACATAAAATCCCCCCTTTTGATCTCATCAAGACCGAGATCCATGGCAGACAGCACTTCTCCCTGAGTCGTCAGAACAGCCCGTTCCATCATATTTTTCAACTCCCTTACATTACCGCTCCAGCTGTAGAGTTTGAGCAGCTCCTTCGCCTCTTCTTCAATTTTAAACAATTTTTTGCCAAATTTTTTATTGAACCTGTCGAGAAAATAGTCGGCCAGCTGCAAAACATCGTCATGGCGTTCGTTTAGTGACGGCACTTCTATTTTAATTACCCCCAACCTGAAATAGAGGTCTTTTCTGAAAGTCTCCCTGCTGATCATTCCGTCAAGGTCCTTATTAGTGGCGGAGACGATACGTGTAATCACCTTGTGTTTAACGGTACTGCCGACTTTATAAAATTCGCCGACATCGAGAAATCGAAGAAGCTTTGCCTGTGCATCAAGACTCAAGTCCCCAACTTCGTCTAAAAAAAGGGTACCTCCTGCTGCCTCCTCTATGAGACCTTTTTTTCCCGAAATATTTGCGCCGCTGAATGCACCCCTTTCGTACCCGAACAGTTCGCTTTCCAGAAGATTTTTAGGGATGGCTGCACAGTTTACGGTAACAAAGGGACCTTTGAAATTTGGACTTCGATAGTGAATAGTACTTGCAATCAGTTCTTTGCCTGTTCCTGTATCTCCCAGGATCAGTATCGGGGTATCGGGACTCCTGGCTACCAGTTCAATATAATCCATAATCTCGTAGATAACGTTACTCTCACCAATAAAAAAGGGCAGATTTTCTTCGATCTGTTGCTCCTGGAGAGTTCGTATTTCTTTTCTCAAACGGATTGTCTCAAGCCCGTTGGCGATGGTGACTTCGAGACCTTCCATATGAATTGGCTTAATAATATAATCATGTGCTCCCGCCTTCATACAAGTTATTACCGCGTCTACATCCTCAAACGCAGTGATCATTATCACCAGAATCCCTGGATCAATCTGTTTAAATATGGCGAGTGCCTCTATTCCACTCATCCCCGGAAGCCCGATATCGAGCAATATCAGATCAGGCCTCTTCTTTTCCAGTTTTTCCAAAGCTGCCTCAGCCGTTGAAAAGGTATCGATTGTGTACTCATCCTCAAGATCACAGGCAATGCCTTCACGTATTGATTTTTCGTCATCAACAATGAATATGGTATATTCAATCATCGGTTGCTTACTCCCTTAATGGTACCGCTGTTATGACTCCAATATCCCTGAAACCGGCAGTTTAATAATAAATTTTGCAT
>JAOZLO010000041.1 GCA_029934775.1 Desulfocapsaceae bacterium | reverse complement strand
CAATTTTCCTGATTGGTAAAATATGATACAGGTTTACGCTCTTTCATTTCCGGCAGCAAAACGCAGGGTGCTTCCGAAATAACAACAGATGGTTCACTCAGAGCAACAGCCTCTTTCAGTATTCTCCTGGTCTCCGGAACATCATGCGGGTTAACTTTATACACGTGCTTTACACCAACTGCCCGGCAGAGAGCTTCAAGATCCAGCTGGCTTGCCGCCTCCCCTTTCATATCACGTCCGGATGCCGGGTTTTCCTGTTGTCCGGTCATAGCGGTTATGCTGTTATCGAGAATAATCAGAGTTGAGGCTGAGTTATTGTATACCGTATTTATCAGGCCGGTAATTCCGGAATGAATAAACGTTGAATCTCCTATAACAGAGACAATTTTATCATGGCCACCATCGCCTACAGCCTTGGCCATACCGTGTGCTATGGAAACGGACGCCCCCATACAGACACATGAATCCATAGCCGACAAGGGAGGTAGAAAGCCCAGGGTATAACAGCCGATATCTCCGGACACAAAGAGTTTCATTCGGGATAAGTTAAAGAAAATCCCCCTGTGAGGACATCCCGCACACATATTAGGCGGTCGCATCGGTAATGCTACTTCCTCGAACACCTCCGGTTCAGACCCGGGATCAATAACACTTTTTACAATTGCGGTATTCAGCTCTCCCTGGTTAGGTACAAGCTCTTTACCCTTGCAACTGATCCCCATAGCCTTAATGTGGATCTCCAGAAACGGATCAAGTTCCTCCACCACATAGAGTTCATCCACCATTCCGGCAAACCTGCGAATCATCTTCTCAGGGAGAGGCCAGCACATACCAAGTTTTAAAACAGAGGCATCCGGGAAAGCCTCTTTAACGTAAAGATACGATACCCCGGAGGTTATAAACCCTTTTTTGCTATCGCCTTCTTCAATTCTGTTAAAATCGGCTGTTTCCGCCAGTTCCATACACCGGTTCATGCGTTCTTCCACATAAGCACGCCGTTTTTTCGCCATCCCGGGTAACATCACAAGCTTGGCCGGGTTTTTGTGGATTGCTCCCTCCACAATCTCTCGTCTTTCTCTCTTTTCTACGACACCTTTTACATGAGCAATACGAGTGGTAATACGTAAAATAACCGGTGTATCAAGATCTTCGCTCAGGTCAAAAGCCGTTTTGAGCATCTCTTTTGCCTCCATAGGTTCTGAAGGTTCAAGCATCGGTAGTTTTGCGCTGAAGGCATAATTCCTGCTGTCCTGCTCATTCTGGGAAGAGTGCATCTCCGGATCATCAGCGCAGACAATGACAAGACCACCGTTGACTCCGGTATACGAAGCGGTAAACAACGGATCAGCAGCCACATTAAGTCCGACATGCTTCATGGTGGCAAGGGCCCTGGCACCGGTAAAAGCAGCTCCTATTGCCACCTCAAGACCAACCTTTTCATTAGGGGCCCACTCGGTATACACACCCTCATAACGGGAAAGATTTTCCATAATCTCAGTTGAGGGCGTTCCCGGATACCCTGAAGCAACCTTTACTCCGGCCTCGTGAGCACCGAGAGCAATGGCCTCATTGCCGGACATCCACAATTCGTTGTCATTTTTATTCGTCACATTATCTCCTGGTTTAATCAAACAACCTCTCTTATCCGCATCAATTTTAAAAACAACCACAAATGTTACTCTGAAACCCACCTCACAGGCAAGTATTTTTATTGCAAAACAACCATTACCGGACCTATTTCTCCCCTACCGGAATCCCCCAGATCTCCTCTGCATACTGTTTAATAGTACGATCCGTTGAAAATTTTCCCATACGTGCAACATTGAGTATTGCCATTCTGGTCCAGCTGTCCTGATCAAGAAACATATCACTCACCCTATTCTGGCATTCGATATATGATTCAAGATCAAGCATAAGCAGATAAGGATCATGTTTATCCATCAAACTTTTTACCAGGGGCTGGAAAAGTGTTTTATCTCCATTGCTGAAACATCCATCACTTATCGCCTCAATTATATCGTTTATTTCCTCATTCTCCCGGCATATCTGGTGGGGTGTCCTGCTGACATTCCTTCTTTCAAATTCAGCTTCATCGGCAGTCATGCCAAAAATAAAGATATTCTCTTCCCCCACCTCCTCCCGAATCTCAATATTTGCACCATCCAGTGTACCAATAGTCAGAGCTCCGTTAAGTGAGAACTTCATGTTCCCGGTACCTGATGCCTCTGTACCTGCTGTGGATATCTGTTCTGACAGATCTGCGGCAGGCATGATAATCTCGGCCTGAGAGACATTATAATTGGGTAGAAAAACTACCTTCAGACGCTCCTTTACCCTCGGGTCATTGTTAACAACATTGGAAATTGAGGTAATGAGCTTAATTATTAACTTTGCCCGCCAGTAGGAAGGTGCAGCTTTTCCGGCAAATACCGCTGTCCTGGGAGCTCTGTTATCCGCTTCACCTCTTATTATCCGATGATAGAAATGTATAAGATGGAGTGCATTAAGTAGCTGGCGTTTATATTCATGTATACGTTTGACCTGAATATCAAACATTGATTCAGAGTTGACGGTCAGCTTAGCTGTTTTATGGATATACTCTGCAAGAGCATTCTTATTATCCAGTTTTATCCCGCGCCATTTTGCACAGAATTCATGATCATCCACCAACGTCTCAAGACCGCGCAACTGATCAAGGTCAGTAATCCAGCCAAAGCCAATACGACTGCTGATCAGGTCTGCCAGTTCAGGGTTCACATCAAGCAGCCAGCGTCTGGGCGTGATACCATTTGTTTTTGAATTAAATTTTCCCGGGAAAAAATTGTGGAAATCGGGAAATATTCTCTCTTTAAGAAGTTGTGAATGCAGTTCCGCAACGCCGTTTACCGAATGGCTGCCAATGATTGCCAGATGAGCCATCCTCACCATCTTTACAGGTCCCTCTTCAAAAATGGAGAGGTCACGTATTTTTCTCTCATTGCCGGGATAACTCTCAGCCAGATCGGCAAGAAACCGACGATTAATCTCGTAAATAATCTGCAGATGACGGGGCAATACCCTGCCCATCATATCTACAGTCCAACGTTCCAGGGCCTCCGGCATGAGTGTATGATTGGTGTAGGCAAAGGTATTCACTGTGATATTCCACGCCACTTCCCATCCTATCCCTTCAATATCGAGGAGGATTCGCATAAGTTCAGGGATGGCAATAGCCGGATGAGTATCATTGAGCTGCACTGCAACGATATCTGTAAATTTATCGAAGGTATCATGCTTTTTCTTATATCGCCTCATTATATCTTGAAAGGTAGCAGCAACAAAGAAATACTGCTGTTTCAGTCGTAACTCCTGTCCGGCATAATTATGGTCAGGAGGGTAGAGCACTTTAGAGATGGTTTCAGAACTCACTTTCGATTCAACTGCCCCGATATAATCTCCCCTGCTGAAATCTTTTAAATCGAGTTCTCTTGAAGACTGGGCCGACCAGAGGCGCATATTGATGACATGATCATTCCTGTATCCCGGCACCATGATATCTGAGGCTCGTGCTTTAACATCTTTCGTGTTCACCCATCTTACTCTATAATTCCCATTCTCATCCTGATAGCTTGTCACATTGCCGAAGAACTGTATATTGAAGAGTGGTAACGAACGTTCAAATTCCCATGGAGTACCATCCGCCAGCCAGTTGTCAGGACCTTCTACCTGGTAGCCGTCAATCAACTGCTGAAAAAAGAGACCATATTCATATCGTATACCATATCCATATGCGGGGATTTTAAGGGTGGCAATTGAATCCATAAAACAGGCTGCAAGACGTCCGAGACCACCGTTTCCAAGGGCTGCATCTTCTTCCTGGTCACGTATTTCAGCCATATCAAAGCCAAGATCCTCTACAGCCTTCTTTGCAGCTTCCAGCATACCGAGATTAGTCATACTGTTACCAAGAGACCGGCCGATTAAAAACTCAAGAGAAAGATAGTAGACTCTCTTTTTTTCCTTTGCGTAAAACGTTTTCTGGGTAGATATCCATTTTTCTACCATTATATCCCGCATGGTATAGGCCAGTGCTTTATACACATCCTTGGCTCCGGATCGTTCCGGATCACGTCCCTGAAAACTCATCAGGTGATGAATAATATTGTCCCTTATCGCTTTTACGGTTGCGGGAAAATGCGGTTCAGATGACAAACTACCCTTCTGTCCGGTTTGCGACTCTACTCTTTCCATTACCTTCATATTCACCCCTCCCTGGAAGTGATTTTTTCAAATAAGGACACCACCTCTAGACAAACTGATAAGGTAGATATATCTATTCTAGTAACACCCCACAAGGGGCATAAGTACCTCGGTTCTATGTAACCGTGTAATTTCAAAATATATTTCTCTGTTTATTGTTTTTTTATGACAGAAATTCAGGCGCAAGACACTCAACTGCTGTCTATCATAAGATGGCGTTGAATATAACAACAAAGCAGATATTGGCCACTATCTCTCTTGGTACTTTTTCATAATACTTTAACAGATAGTCCTCTTTTTGCCGTGAATTGGTGTTTTTTATTGAAGCAAGCACCACGTCGTAGTATATCGAACTCAGGTTCATTCATTTGGTAAAATGAAATGTTTTCTCTATTCTTAACCCGACAAGTCGGAAAACTTTTTAGTTACGGTGGAGAAGTGCCTTGGAAGTATATGCTACTAACACCCCACAAGGGGGTATAAGTACCATGGTGGTATGTGTACCCACATAATTTCAAAATACTCTCCTCGGTTTCTTGTTTTTTATGACAGAAGTTAGGGAGTAAGGTACTAAATAATTTCAAAATACATTTCTCAGTTTCCAGGCTTTTTTTGACAGCTTTTATGTAGTAAGGCACTAAACAATCCCTGTCATTGCAATCAGAGGTAATTCATGGCAACTCATCACTCAAAGCAAAAAAATCAGACTCCTGTAGTAACCTACTTTATAATTTTTATCTTTGGATTTTTGACAGGTGTCGGATTCACTGTATATAAAACAAGCGGAACAGCTTCTACTACAATAGCAGCCAGCAGTCAACAAAGCGATCATGATGAAGAAACTCATCAGACAATTCTCAAACTTGAGGCCGAAGTAACGACTGACCCGGATAACTTCCAGACCTGGAGACAACTTGGCAACCTCTACTTCGATCATAACCTGCCTGAAAAGGCTATCGACGCCTACACTAAAACTCTTGAATTGCATACAGGCGATGCAAACCTGCTTACCGATCTCGGTGTAATGTACCGTAGAACCAAGCAATATGAGAAAGCTATGGAGTCTTTTGAGAAAGCAATACAAATGGATCCCACCCACGAACCTGCCAGATTTAATAAAGGAATTGTGCTTCTCTATGATCTTGACAAACCCGGTGAGGCGATTGCCAGCTGGGAGGAAATTCTCAGAATAAATCCGCAGGCCCGCACCGGAAACGGGGAATCCATTGGTGATTTTATCAAAAATATTAAAGCTCAGGCAGCTGCAAAATAAAAAGGAGAAAATTATGTATTTCGAAACAAAAGCTCTGCATGCAGGCCAGATTATTGACCAGCAGACACTGTCAAGAGCTGTCCCCGTCTACAGAACTGCTGGTTACATGTTTAAAAACACAGAACATGCGGCAAATCTTTTCGCCCTGAAAGAACTGGGCAATATCTACACCAGAATAGGCAACCCGACCCAGGATATTCTCGAAAAGAGGATGGCACAGCTGGAAGGAGGCGCTGCAGCTCTCGCCCTCTCATCGGGAACCTCCGCCATTTTTTATACCATCATTAATATCTGTCAGCAGGGCGATGAAGTCGTATCTACTAACAACCTCTACGGAGGCACATTTTCCCAGTTCAGTTCAATTCTGCCCCAATTCGGTATAAAGGTACACATGGTTGATCCATCTGACCTTGACAATATTAAAGCTGCAATCAATGGAAAAACACGAGCTCTTTACTGTGAAACTATCGGCAATCCGACCATGAGCATGACCGACATGGAAGGACTGGCAGAAATCGCCAGAAATCACAATTTACCCCTTATCGTCGATTCTACATTTACGCCGCCAAGTATATTCCGACCATTTGAATACGGTGCGGATATTGTGATCCACTCCCTGACAAAGTGGATTGGGGGACACGGCACCTCCATTGGCGGAATAGCGATAGACAGTGGAAAATTTGACTGGACCGATCCAAAATTCACACTCTACAATGAACCCGATGAATCATATCATGGGCTGCGGTACGCACATGATCTCGGCGACCTGAATCCTGTTGCCTTCGCCCTGCGTATGCGACTTGTACCTCTCAGGAATCTTGGCGCCTGTATCTCTCCAGATAACAGCTGGGCAATCCTGCAGGGTATTGAAACCCTCAGCCTGAGAATGGAGAGGCACTGTGAAAACGGTTTAAAAGTAGCAAGTTTTCTAAATGAACACCCTGATGTTGACTGGGTACAATACCCAGGGCTAGCCGGTTCACCAGGCCACGATAACGCAGTTAAATACCTCAAAAACGGTTTTGGCGGTATGATTGCTTTTGCCATAAAAAGTGGCCTGGAAGGAGGCAGAAAATTTATCGATTCACTTGAACTGGTATCCCACCTTGCAAATGTGGGCGATGCTAAATCGCTTGCCATTCATCCTGCTTCCACCACCCACTCACAGTTATCGGCTGAGCAGTTGCAGGCAGGCGGGATTGATGAGGGAATGATTCGACTTTCTATCGGCATTGAGCATATTGATGACATAACAGCAGACATTAAACAGGCAATTGAACAGAGCAGATAACCATAAAGAGTCTTCAGTAGGCAGAGTTGAGAAACAATACTACAGCTTTGCCCACCCACCTGAAAAGCTTATACTTGAAAGCGGTGCCGAACTTGGCCCTGTAACAATTGCCTACGAAACGTATGGCACCCTTTCAAAAGAAAAAGACAACTGTATACTCCTGGCCCACGCCTTCTCGGGAGATTCCCATGCAGCGGGGTATTACCAGGATGACAACGGAGAAGAAAAACCAGGATGGTGGGAATCCATGGTCGGCCCGGGCAAAGGTATTGACACAGACAGGTATTTTGTCATCTGTCCCAATATTCTTGGCAGCTGTATGGGCTCAACGGGCCCGGGTTCAGCCAACCCTGAGACAGGTGCCCCCTATGGCCCTGATTTCCCCATGGTAACCATTGGCGATATGGTCGATACCCAGAAAATGCTTCTGGATCACCTGGGCATTACCCAGCTCCATGCAGTGGTTGGCGGTTCAGTAGGCGGCATGCAGGTTCTCCAGTGGTGTGTTCGATATCCCGAGATGATTCGTGCCGCAATTCCAATTGCAACAACAATGCGCCATTCAGCCCTTGCAATAGCATTCAACGAGATCGCACGGCAGTCTATCATGGCGGATCCGAACTGGAACAATGGCAACTATTATGGCTTGGCCCGTCCGGATATGGGACTCGCTGTTGCCCGGATGATCGGACATGTGACATATCTCTCAGACGAAGCAATGCGGCGTAAATTCGGCAGACGTCTGCAGGATAAAGAGTCCTTCTCTTTTGGTTTCAATGCCGACTTCCAGATTGAGAGCTACCTGCGTTATCAGGGGTCCAAATTTGTACATCGTTTTGACGCCAACTCGGTACTTTATATAACCAAGGCTTCCGATTATTTTGACGTTGTAGACAACATGAACAAATCCGGCCCCATAAATAGCATCCAGCGAGGTAAAATAAAATACCTTGTAGTTTCATATACTTCAGACTGGCTTTATCCAACGTACCAGGCAAAAGAGCTGATAAAAACATTGAAACGTACTGGCCAGAATGTCAGTTTCTGTGAGATTGAGGCCGATTGCGGGCATGATGCCTTTCTCATTCCCGACGATCGACTCTCCAACCTTATAGGAGGGTTCCTCAATGGCATTACCTGATACAGAGGAAATACGCTTTGACCTGCAAATTATCGGCTCCACAATCGAACCTGGGAGTAAAGTACTGGATCTCGGATGCGGCAGTGGAGACCTCCTCGTCTGGCTGGAAAAAAACAAGAGTGTACAGTGTACGGGAATAGAGCAGGACAAGGTGAAAGCTGCTCACTGTATTGCCAGAGGGTTGAGTGTACTCCAGGGGGATTTAAATGAAGAAGTCGAAGATTACCCCTCCTGCAGCTTCGACTATGTTATCCTCAGCCAGACCCTGCAGCAGGTATTCGAACCCGCACGATTGCTCCACTCACTCGCCAGGATCGGCAGAAAGGTTGTTGTCAGCTTTCCTAACTTCAGTCATTACTCCAGCAGGCTGCAACTTCTCGTGAAAGGCAGTGCTCCGAAAAATGATCAGCTCCCCTACGCCTGGTATGATACTCCAAATATCCGCGTTATCACCTTAAGGGATTTCAGAAAATTTTCCCGGGATGTGGGCTATACCATAGTAAAAGAGATAGCCATAAACACCAACCCGGCAAACAGTGAAGGGCATATCGTCCATTTTTTCACAAACATCCGTGCAACTTACGGTATTTATGTTATTGAAAAGACCGAGTAAAATAGTTTATTACTTTTAATTTCAACAGGTCAAATATATTTTATCTATCATGCCTCAACAATTTAAAACCATCGGAAAAGCAGAATTATTGTCTCCCGCATGCGACCATGTTCTTGTCTCCAATGCCAGTCGACATGACAAAGTACCCAAGGTCGTTAAAGAATTACTGGCATCCTGGAGTACTAAAGAATGCTTCGACCATATAAGCCTCGTATCAATCCCCTCCCAGGAAAAAATTGTGGAAATTGTACAGCAGGCTCGACGTATTCTCTTTCCTGGATATTTTACCAAGACAAAACTCCATCCGGCGAATCTTGAATATTATATCGGTAAGGAGACGACAGAACTCTACGATAGAGTTGCCGAGCAGATCACCATGGCCATCCGCCATGACTGTAAGAGAAACAAACTTCCCTGCACCCGTTGTGATGAACTGAGCCACTACAACGCCCTGGCTTTTATTGAATCTCTTCCCAAAGTTGCCGTAACCCTGGCAACAGATATACGAGCCACCCTGAGTGGAGACCCGGCGACCAGGAGTCCTGACGAGGTCATTTTCTGCTACCCGGGCCTACTTGCAACCTTGATTTTCCGAATGGCCCATGAACTCTACCTGCTGGAGATTCCAACTATTCCGCGGATAATGACGGAATATGCCCACTCTCTGACAGGAATTGATATACACCCTGGCGCAACCATCGGTTCAGGGTTTTTCATCGACCACGGCACAGGGATAGTGATAGGTGAAACCACCGTTATCGGTAACAATGTCCGCATCTACCAGGGAGTTACTCTCGGTGCGCTCTCTCTGCCAAGAAATGCCGGCGAGAAAATGCGTAATACAAAACGACATCCAACCATAGAGGATAACGTTATTGTCTACTCCAACACCACCATTTTAGGTGGAAAGACAACCATCGGTGAGGGGTCAATTGTTGGAGGTAATATCTGGCTCACCGAGAGTGTGGCTACCGGCACCAAAGTACTCTTGAAACGTCCGGAGCTCATTTATACTCATTCAAAATAATTTAATATAGAGAGGTTACTCCTATGACAACAAGTCTGATAGCAAGCTTTGGCAACACTCCTCTTCTCACTCTTACTAACTTTTCAGCAGATTGTGGGGCTCTTATCCTGGGGAAACAGGAGTCCAGAAACCCGATGGGCAGTGTCAAATGCCGCATCGCTGTTTCCATGATAGAAACAGCAGAACAAACAGGGATTATTAACAAAGACACTACTGTCATTGAACCGACCAGCGGCAATACAGGGCTTGGACTTGCATTTGTCTGTGCCGCCAAGAATCTCAAGCTGATCCTTACCATGCCTGACAGCATGAGCATCGAAAGGAGACAACTACTCAAACACCTCGGAGCAAAACTGGTACTCACACCGGCTGCCGAGGGAATAAAAGGAGCAATTGCTGCTGCTGAACAACTCCTGACTGACACTCCTGACAGTTTTATGCCAAATCAGTTCGAAAACCCTGCAAATCCTGAAATTCACAGAAAAACCACAGCAGAGGAAATCTGGAAAGATACTGATGGTAAAATTGACTTCTTCGTTTCCGGAGTCGGTACCGGTGGCACCATAACCGGAGTATCCGAAATACTGAAAGCGCGGAATCCGGAAATGAAAAGTGTTGCCGTGGAACCAGAAGACTCCCCTGTCCTATCAGGAGGAAAACCGGGACCACATAAAATCCAGGGTATCGGGGCGGGTTTTGTACCAGCTGTCCTGAATACAGATCTCATCGATGAGGTTATAACAGTCAGCAATAATGATGCTTTTGAAACTGCGCGAGAGCTTGCAACCAGTGAAGGAGTACTTTGCGGTATTTCCAGTGGTGCTGCTGCCTGGGCGGCCAGACAAGTGGCAAGCCGGCCTGAAAATGCAGGAAAAAATATCGTAGTTGTTCTGCCTGATACAGGAGAAAGGTATCTAAGTACAGCACTCCTGGCTGAATAACCCTGAGGGGTTGTGACTGTACCGTTCAGATAGATTGAAGGCTATCAGGAAAAAAATGATCTACTCCTGAGACACCCGGACTACCTCTTCAATAGTGGTCACACCCTCCAGAACCTTCATCGCACCATCCTGGCGCAGGGTAATCATGCCGTTTTCTACCGCACATTTTTTTATCTGATTGGTATCAGAAGTCTGTAAAACAAGGGCTTTTATTTCTCTCGTCATCTGCAGCAATTCAAATATGCCGCACCTCCCCTTATACCCTGTTTGATGGCATTTAACACACCCCTTACCTCGACACAACTTTCGTCCTGCCATCTCTTCTTCTGTAATGCCTATTCGCTCAAGCTCTTCCTTTTCTGCAACATATTTTTCTTTACAGTGAGGACAGATAATTCGAACCAGCCTCTGAGCCAGAACTGCATTGATCGAAGAGGCCATAAGAAACGGTTCAATCCCCATATCACGCAAACGCGTTATGGCACTTGCAGAATCGTTGGTATGGAGGGTAGAGAACACAAGATGGCCAGTCAAAGCGGACTGTATGGCAATCTCGGCAGTTTCGGTATCCCGGATTTCGCCCACAAGAATAACATCCGGATCCTGCCGCACTATTGACCTGAGACCGGAGGCAAAAGTCAGATCAATCTTGGGATTGACCTGCACCTGTCCTATACCACTTATCCTGTATTCTATGGGATCTTCAACTGTAATGATATTAATGTCAGTATTGTTGATTGAAGAAAGTGCAGCATAAAGAGTTGTCGTCTTTCCCGAACCCGTCGGTCCCGTCACCAGGACGATACCGTTAGCCGCTTTAATCTCCTTTTGAAAAGGCTCAAAGCGATCGACAGGCATACCAAGATCGGTCAGCGGAATAAGCACGGATGATTTTTTCAACAGACGAAGAACAACCCTTTCACCAAATGCTGTCGGCAGAGTCGAAACCCTGACATCGATTTCTTTATCGGCAACTTTCAACTCAATTCGACCATCCTGAGGCAATCTCTTTTGATCAATATTAAGCTTGGCCATGATTTTAACTCTGGAGATAAGAGCGGGCTGCACATGTTTTGGCGGGCTGATCATATCGTATAAAATACCATCAAGCCTCTGCCTGATCTTCAGACTGTGCTGATACGGTTCAATGTGAATATCAGAGGCATCATCCCTGACTGCCTGGGAAAACATCAAATTTACCAGGCGAATAACAGGAGAATCACTGGTATCATCTAAAAGGTCGCCAATCTCTTCAATTTCAGAAAACAGTCTCTCCGGATCTTCATCACCTATATCCTGCATAACCACGTCTGCTGTGGTCTGGGTCATATCATAGCTGTAGTTAATGGCGTTGAGAATAAGCTGAGCAGGCACCAAGACAGATCTGCTTCCCTGCCAGTCCAGGATTCTACGTAGATCATCCAGAGGTTGAAAGAGGAATGGATCATTGACTGCAATATATCGCTCTTCACCTATGTCTATGGGTACCATCTTATTGTTTTTGAGAAAACCGATGGGAATTTCTTCTGTAAAATCAGTATTAATATCGGCGGGTAAATTTTTACCAACCTTCATGTCAAACAGGTCACCCAGAACGTAAAGAACATCTATTTCATCAACATCTCCATTTCGTATAAGGATTTCTCCTATACGCCCGCCACTCTCGGCCTGTTGCTCAAGTGCCTTCTCCAGGGCAGCAACACTAAGACCGTACTTTTCAACCAGTATTTCCCCAGTTTTTTTCATATCATGCAGCTATTGACAAAGTCGTTAAAACCTAAAATGTTAGATGGTTAAGTAAAAAACTTCATATACGAGGCGTGCAAATTTTCTATTATTTCAGCGTACTAAGGTACGTTGTAATGATAGAAAATTTGCAGCAACGAAGTAGATGAAGAGTTTTTAC
>JAOZLO010000357.1 GCA_029934775.1 Desulfocapsaceae bacterium | reverse complement strand
AGTATCCCCTCAAAAAGTTCTCTGTTATCAGAGGGGATACTGTTTTTATCAATTATTTCGACAACTCCTCCCGGGGCCAGGGAGATGCGACTGAAAAGCCGTATCCGCTCTCCTGCACCCGGGATAGAATCCAAGGTCATATTTTTCTTTTTGAGGTATCCTGTTATTCTTCTATCTTTTGGTATCGGGTGAATAACAGGATAAAGATTCATATCCTTGCGTATACGATTCTCCTTATCAATCAGCTTGCTGATTGATAATTTACCATCACCATCAACGAAGGGAGGATATCTCCGAATAACCGACATAATACCCTCTTTCAATACCACGATTCTATAGTTTTTCCCTTCCAGATACTGTTCAATCACAGTCACCGGCCACCACATCTTCGCCCAGAATATTCCAAGTGATAATTCCCTAAAACTGGTGAGGGGAAAATGGCTGCCACGGGAAAACCCACTGACATTGGGTTTTACCACGAGAGGGAAACCGTGTCTTCGAGCAAATTTCACGGCTTTCATCGGACTCAGGAAGGTCGTTCCTTTCGCATGGGGGATATTATGCGCCTCAAATACGTTTCTTGCCTGCAGTTTAGATCTGCAACTCTTGCGTATATCAAGGGAGTTATAGCTACTGCAACCTCCTAGAAAACGTTTATCAATCCATTTATAGATCAGACGTTTTAAAGTTGACATTCCTTCACCCTGTCATAATCAATAATCTGCCTAACGCTGTTTTGCCCACAACCCCAAAGATATAATCTCTCACCACAGAGAGCACAGAGTACACAGAGAAAAATTCTTTTTGCCTTCTCTGGCGTGAACTGTCTTTATAACTCTATATAGCAGTATAAAAGCAAAATCAATCTCTTACCCCACCACACGCATCAGAATGATACCGATAGAAATGAGTAACGCTGCCCGTATTCGGGCTGGACCGAAAGGTTCCCGGAGAAACATGGCACCAATAATCGCTGCAAAGATCACGCTGGTCTCACGTAATGATGACACCACCGCCATTGCGCCAAAACTCATTGCAAAGATCACAAGACCGTAAGCAGCAGAAGAGGCAACGCCGCCTGAAATAACCATACCCGGATGTTCACATATATATCTGATCCAGGCCTGTCGCTGGGTAAACAAAAGAATTAACCCTATTGGCACAACCTCGAAAATGAACAGCCACAGTATATAGCTGATCGAATTACCGGCCGAACGTACACCGAGTCCGTCCACAACTGTATAACAGGCGATCAACAAGGATGTTATCAGGCCCCAGAAAATCGCTTTTCGAGGCATTGCACCAAGTGTGGCGTTCCTGAACGCAAGGCTGATAACACCGACACTGACAACAACAATACCAGCCAGAGTGCCTGGTGACAACCACTCGTCAGCAAAAATCATGGCACCAAGCGCAACCAGTACAGGTGCAAGACCACGGAACAGAGGATAAACCTGAGATAAATCACCTGCCCGGTAAGCTCGAGCCAGTGAAAAGTAATAGAGGTTATGAATGATTACAGAAACAAAAATCAATGGCCATGACTCACGCGCCGGAATCGGTACGAGTGTCGACAGGCAGATACAGATGACACTGCCAACCAGCTGATAAGCACCGATGCTGAACTCAGGACGACCACCTGATTTGGCCATGGCATTCCATACTGCGTGCAGTAATGCGGCTGTCAGTACAAGCCCAACCAATAGTGTCGTCATCGGCAAACCTTGACAGCGTTATAAAAACGCTCCATCTGTTTTGTTACCGTAAAAAATCTTCTTTCACCCTCTCTCTTAACTCAGATGAATTAAGAAAATCCCAACCGGTCATAGCCAGCATTTTTGCGGCATCGAGCAATGTTTTTCTGCCGCGACTGGTCACTGTTGCATCACGAAATCCGGTAGTGTGACCGGCGACTTCAGGCCCTGCAATGGCAAGCCAGGGGTGGATGGATGGGAGATAGTGACTGAGATTGCCCATATCTGAAGAGCCGCGTCGGCCATTATCCTCATCGATTCCAATTTCCAGCTCTTTCATATTTTGCGTAAATGCACCCTCCAGGGCCAGGTTACGCTTCATCGGGTCAATCGTGGGTTGAAATATCTCGAGTTTGAACTCACATCCCATGGCAAGTGCGGCACCTTCACAGCATTTTCTTACCCTTTCAAGCAGTTCATCCCTATAACTGCGGCTGGCTCCACGCACATAAAAAAGACCGGCAGCATAATCAGGAATGATGTTAGGAAGTACGCCGCCATCGGTGATAACCCCATGGATACGACCATCCGGCCGAAGATGCTGCCGAAATGCATTTATGCTGCTGTAGGCAAGAATAAGCGCATCCAGGGCATTAATACCCTGGTCTGGTGAACCGGCGGCATGAGCGGTGCGGCCAAAAAATTCGACCTTAAATTTAATTCGACCCAGCATGCCTTTTCCTGGAATATTTGTAGAACTGGGATGAAACATCATGGCTGCATCAATATTTTCAAAAATACCAGCCTCAGCGAGCAGTACTTTCCCACCGCCACCCTCTTCTGCAGGGGTGCCCACTAATACCATACCACCTGCTCTATCTCCCAGAATACGTCGTAGAACTATAGCTGCACCCAGACTGGCAGCCGCAATCATATTGTGGCCACAGGCATGACCAATTTCAGGTAATGCGTCATATTCCGCAAGCAGCGCCACAGTTGGCCTGGTCTGACTGCACCCTGCAGGTCGAGCGAAAAACGATGTCTCAACGCCTCCGACCTCCTTTTCCACTGTAAATCCTTTTTCTTCAAGGAAACTGCTTAAATAATCACGCGCCTTAAACTCTTTGTAAGCAGTTTCAGGGTTTGCCAGCAGAAAATCACTGATACCGAACAAGTCATCGGTCATTGAATCAATTTCACGGCAAATCCGGTCTTTAATCTTGTCCATTTTTTTCTCCTTTTACAGCCCAACTTCCCGCAGTACGCTGAACTGGATAATAGTATACCAAAACCTCACCGAGGTATCAAAGCAACTCAGAAGAGGAAATTTTTTTTCGTAATTACATAAAGTTTAAATGACAAGCGGAAAATCGATCTGGGCAAATTTCCTTGAGTAATGGGATTTCTTCGCTGCAGCGCTTCATTGAATGGGGACAACGAGGATGGAAATGACATCCTGTCGGTGGATCGAGCGGTGAAGGGATCTCCCCTTTGATGGGTGCAAAGTCGCAACACCGGTCTTCCAGTCGCGGTACTTCCTGCAGTAGCGCCTTCGTGTATGGATGGTTAGGAGTTGCAAACAGTTCTTCCGTCCTGGCAGACTCGACAACCCTTCCCAGGTACATGATCATAATTCTATCACTGATATGCTCTACTACACCAAGATCATGGCTGATAAACAGGTAGGTGAGGTCAAAATCTTCACGAAGCTTTATAAAAAGATTAAGAATCTGCGCCTGGATCGACACATCAAGAGCAGCAACTGCCTCATCACAGACGATAAATTCCGGATTTACCGCCAGTGCTCGTGCGATACCGATCCGCTGCCTCTGGCCACCTGAAAACTGGTGTGGGTAGCGCCGTTTAAACACGGGGTCAAGGCCTGATTTGAGCATAACCTTATCCAGGTAATCATCCAGTTCCGATTTCTTGACAATACCGTGAGCCAGTGGTGCATCACCGATGATATTGCGGACACGTTTTCGTGGATTGAGAGAGGCGAACGGATCTTGAAAGATCATCTGGATGTTGAGGGCAAATCTCTTATAATCTTTGGAAGACAACTGCGCAACATCTTCTCCTTTGTAGAAAATATTACCCTCACTGAGAGGGAGAATACCAGCTATCATTCTGCCCAGGGTTGATTTACCACACCCTGATTCACCGGCAAGCCCCACCACTTCGCCTTGAGTGATGGCAAGACTTGCATTGTCCACAGCATGAACTACCTCTTCATGGACGTTCACACCGAATTTTCT
>JAOZLO010000356.1 GCA_029934775.1 Desulfocapsaceae bacterium | reverse complement strand
GTTTTTGGGCTGAAGGCTGTTAGGGGGGCTAGATCTTTTCTGCTTTTCCTAACATCCTTCAGCTTATAAACCTGTACCTCAGTTATACTAACTTATCAACAGAGACTATAGCTCCGAACTTCTGCCTTAGCTGCTCAAGGTCGGCTTTCTGTTTTGCATAGACCTCAAATAGCTGGCCGGGAATGTTCTCTTCTTTACTATAAGCTTCTTTTTGTAGCTCGATACGCTCAATGATTTTATCAATGTAGAGAGCAAACTGCATATCGTAAAGTGATTTAGGATATTCCTTTTCAATTGTCTTAAAAAGAGGAACAAGTTCATCATATGTAGGAATGAAACCAATTGCTGTCTCTATACCTTTGACATTACCATGAGCGAAAAGCTCCAACCAGCCGAGCCATACTTTCACATCCTTTTTTTCTCCCAGCAGCGCTGTGCCTTCTCCACCTCTATTCTCTTGGGTGAGGAAGTAATTGAGTCCAGCCATTATTGGCCTGGTGGTGTCGCTGAACTTTTTTGAGTTGAAAAAGGTAAATTGGGCCTGCATGTAGTCAGCCAGTGCGCCGGGAATAAATGGAGCATTGGCCCAGGGTTGCCGTCGCACACCGGATGCTCCAATTTCGGTGGCGGTTGCTTTGGATACGATGGAGGCTCCGATGACAACACCCTCATCTGCATTTCTGGCAACCCAGACAGGTGGCATGGTATCTGCGTCGCGCCCTGAGTATGTGATAACCTTGACTGGGGCTCCTGCAGGATCTTCAGCTAAATCTGTAGCGTGGTTTGCTATTGCTGATGCTAAAAGGGTGCACCTTGAGTTTTTGTGGGATAGAGGAACCGGTTTGTCATCTTTATCGGTTTTTCCTTTATGCCAGTCACCTTGAAAGTTAATTCCCTTGTCCGGGGAAGTTTCCCCGTTGCCAATCCAATGAGGCTTGCCGTCGGTGATAAGAACATTTGACCAGATTACCTCTGTACCATCACCACGCAGACAATCCATCAGCAGGGGATCTCCTTCACGGTTCACATCTTCTACGATACCGAAAACACCTTTTTCGGGGTTAATTGCCCGCAAAGTGCCTGTTTCATCAATCCAGAATTGTGCAAGATCATCACCGATAAAATCAGTTCCCACCATTGCAGTGGTTGTTTTTCCACATCCTGAAGGGGCTGCTCCTGCAATGAATGTTTTTCTACCATTGGGACCGGTAACACCGGTAATGAACATATGTTCTGAGAGTTGCTTTTCTACCTGGAAATAGGTGGCGTAGTCAACGGTGAAACGATGGTTGCCTTTTTTCAGGAGCAGGGTGTTTCCTGCATAGGTACAAAATGTGGAAAAGGTTGTCATCCAGCTTCTGTCCATGAATATCCGTGCATTGGGTACATCTTCAGGAGTATTGGCACCCTCGGAGTGAACATTAGTGTAAAAGAGGCCAGCTCTTTCTACTTCTGTGTCAAAATCACTGTAGCAGTTTCTGTAAAGGAGTTCGGCTGAATGGAGAACATAACCTGATGATGATACCTCGATAGCAGGGATAGCTGCCTCCGCACCTACCGGTCCTCTACTGTAAAAGCCTACAATCATGGTCTTACCAACCATGATGTTCGGCATGAATTTTTTTATGTATTCGATAGCTTCATCGCGAAGGACTGATTTGGCAAGAGAACTCATCTTCTCGCCTTCGTTAATAATGTAATATGTCTGGTTCACCAGTCGGGCCTGATCCTGGGGGAGGTCGAAGTGAATAGTGTGGCCTTCTTTTTCCAGTTTTTTTTCTTCACCTTTGCCAAGTGAATATTCTCTGACCCATTGAACATCTTCCTTGGAACCCGTATTGATAAAAACAGTATCCGGATTACATATGGTGATGGCATTGGCAATTTTTATCAAAGCATCTTCACTTTTGATCGCCAGCAGTTTCTTCTGATTGGTGCCATCAAGTTTTTTTACGATCACATCTTTAGCTTCACTGAAAGTACTGTTGCCACCGACAACAGCGAGAATCTCATCACCTTTTTTTAGCTCAAGCATTTTTTTCTCCCTGGTTGATATAAATTAGTTATTACTTCATTTTGTCCGGAGACTTGAATTTAATATTAAACGATGTAACAGTAGGAAGTTTTGGTCAGCTCGTCAATAGATGGTGGCTGATTAAGAAATAAAACGTCGATGGTAAGAGAAAATTTCTTGGGTGTTTGAGATTTTCCTGTTTTGATACCCCTCAAGGGGCATTGAACTGAATGACAGGGTTTCAGGATTAAAGCATTAAGGAGACATCATGTTTGACACGATTATTAAAAATGGACAAATTATCGATGGAACTGGAAAGGCGGCATACTTCAGTGATTTAGGTATAAAAGATGGCAAAATTGAAATGATTGGAGAAATTGAAAATGAGGCACATAAGGTTATTGATGCCACAGGTTTGTCAGTTTCTCCTGGGTTCATTGATATTCACTCCCATTCTGATATTTTTCTGATGGTAAATCCCCTGGCGGAAAGTAAAATTCGTCAGGGTGTCACAACGGAAGTTGTCGGTAACTGTGGTAATTCAGCCGCTCCTTTATTGAAAGAAAATATACCTTTGATTAAAGCACGTAACAGCATTGTCACTCCGGATTTAGAGTGGAACTGGTTAAGTATGGCCGATTATCTCAGTCGATTTCATGAACAGGGATCCGGTGTAAATATTCTTCCTCTTATCGGTCATGGTACAGTTCGTGCCTCCGTTATGGGGTATGAGAATAGAGTCCCTACTCCCGAAGAGATGAATAGTATGAAAGAAATGATTCGCCAGGCTATGGATGAGGGTGCGGCTGGAATGTCGTCTGGATTAATATATGCACCAAGCTACTATGCGAAAACAGATGAGTTGATAGAGCTGGCCAGAGTTGTAGCGGCGTACGGAGGAGTTTACACTTCGCATATTCGTGGTGAAGACAGTAATCTGTTGACCGCTGTCAAAGAAGCCATTGCCATTGGTGAAGCGGCGGAAATAGCGGTTCAACTCTCCCACCACAAGGCTGTAGGTAAGGAAAACTGGGGTAAGGTTAAAGAATCGCTGGCTCTCATTGAGGAGGCACGGGAGCGAGGACTGGATGTCACAGCTGATCAATATCCCTATATCGCGAGCAGCAATGGGTTGTCCGCTGTACTTCCTGATTGGGTTCATGAGGGGGACAATAATGATCTTTTGGGAAGATTAGCCGATCCGGTAATGCGAAAACGAATTATCAAAGAAATAGTGTTTCGCGATGGATACTGGGAAAGCACTTTTGTTGCGAACTGTCCATACCGTCGGGAGTATGAGGGGTTGAATCTGAAAGAAATAGCTGATTCTAGAGGCATGGATGTGTACCAGTCATTTTTGGATATTCTTTTTGAAAGTGGGGCCAATATAGGTATTGTAAGTTTTGGTATGTCAGAAGAAGATGTTAAAACAGTCATGCGACATCCAATGGTGATGGTGGGATCAGATGGAGAATCTCTTGCGGACTATGGACCGTTGAGCAAAGGGAAACCACATCCTCGCAACTATGGTACATTTCCCCGCGTGCTCGGCAAATATTCACGGGAGGAAAATGTTATCCCATTGGAAGAAGCGATTCGAAAAATGACATCGTTGCCGGCTGGCAAGTTTGGCCTTAACAGCAGAGGGACCATTAAGGAGGGCAATATTGCAGATCTGGTTATTTTCAACGCGGAAACCGTAAGAGATCAAGCCACTTTTCAAAACCCTCATCAATACCCTGTTGGTATCGATTATGTGCTTGTCCATGGTGAGGTCGTGATTGATCAGGGTAATCACACTAAAAAACTTGTTGGAAAAGCACTACGAAGAGAGAATTAATTTCCGTGAGATTTCAGCTTTTCCCAAAGGTTCTTTCTGCTGATACCAAGCAGAGCGGCAGTTTCAGTTCTGTTGCCATTGCATTGACTCAGGGCCTGTTTGAGAAAGCCGA
>JAOZLO010000355.1 GCA_029934775.1 Desulfocapsaceae bacterium | reverse complement strand
AGAACAGGTTGGTCTCAACACCCGGCAATTCTCCGCAGATATCGAAAATGGCAAAGCGAGAAAATTATTCCAGGATGATCTTCACGCATGTCGGACAAAAGGAGTACGAGGTTTTCCAACTTTTCTTATTCGGAGTTCTGAGGGTGAAATATTACTCCGGAGTTACACATCCTACCATGCCTTTGAAAGATGGCTGCAGGAGCTATCCAGAAATAAGCTGAAAAAAAAGGTCTTAAATGGGGAATCCACCCAAGTCCTTGATTTTATCTACCGTTATGGAAAAACGGCTATCATTGAAATTGCCACTGTTTTCGATTTAGATTTTAAAAAAGCAGAAAAACTTCTGGCTGGAATGGCAGTAAAAGGTCTCATAGTTGAGGAGAAAGCAGGGAATGGTTTTCTCTACTCGTTACCAAAATAAATCCTGCATGAATGACGGTTTTAGCATAAATATAGCCGTATCTCCGGCAGGCCGACCTATGACTGCCGGAGAAGAGTACCTCAGGGCTTTTGGCTGGTGTAAAAAACAGAAAACCTTTTGCGATAAACAGAAGGAGTCAGGCCTGTATGATGTTTAAACAGACGACGAAAAGAACTTGTATCTTCATATCCAACTTCTTGAGTAATTAGGTCTATGGGTTTGTTTGAAGTCTCCAGCATCTTTCTGGCAGCTTCTATTCGCAATCCTTGAAGATATTCAGTTGGTGTATCACCCGTGGCTTTTTTAAATCTTCGGTTAAATGTTCTTTCTCCTAATCCTGTTGATTCTGCCAGGTCTGGGATTTTTATTTCCTGTTGGCGATTATTTTCAAGCCATCTCTGTGCTTTCATAATCTCCTCATCCCCGTGGTTTTTGAGAAAATTATATGAACTATATGGTGTTTGGATCTGTCTTGCGCAATCGATAAGAAGTGTTTTCGAAATTGATAATGCCAGTTCAGGTGAACCAAATCGATTTATAATGTAAAGACAAAGATCAAGATACGCAGTTACACCACCAGCACTGATAATATCACCTTCATCGATCAACATCCTGTCGGATTTGAGAATAACGTCAGGAAATTGTCTTTTAAAATCAGCAGCAAGTGCCCAGTGAGTTGTCACTTTTTTGCCGTTCATGATTCCGGTCCTGGCTACTAAAAAAGCACTGGCACATACACTGCAGATGCAGGCTCCACTGGAGTGCTGATTGAATATCCACTCAATTACATCATGATTCTCAAGTATTGAATCCAGATTGCCGTAAAGAGCAGGGGTAATGATGATATCATATCTTTCACTGTCCTGTATGCTACTCGTCCCGTTGATCGAAATTCCATTAAAAGTGTTTACTGGTTGTTCACCTGGCAGGACTATCTGCACCTTACAAAACGGTTCCTTATCGCCATAGAGTTCTTTCGAATTTAAACGGGCAATGGAAAAGATATCGCACGGACCAGTCACTGTTGAATGTATACAGTTTTCAAGGGCAAGGATTGCGATATTAACCACTCTCAACTCTCTCCATAGTGTTTAAATGAAGTTGGGATTTAATCTGAAAGATAAAGGTACGCTCCCCTTATAACAAATTGTCACCCGTATGTCTAATATCGCATTGCTTATGTCTAGTCAGCCACTTACTCAAAATAAGAACATGTTGTACCTTTAGGTGACCTTATGAACGATGACGGCATCGTAAAAACTCACAACCTGTTTCGCCAACCGTAATTTCATGTTTTTTGTAAATATCTTTTAACAGTTTGATAACATAAAATATTTTTATCCGCTAATGTTCAGCGGAAGAGGAGATATAATCAAGAAAGCATTACTTATTATAGACCTGCAAAACGACTACTTCCCAAAAAGGCAAGTTTCCACTTTGGAATGTGGAGGTCACTCTCTCCAACATTGAAAAGGCAATCCACTCGGCAAACGAGAAGAGTATTCCCATCATCCACATTCAACATGTCGCGAATCCCGAAATGGGAATTTCACCATTTTTTAACCAGAAAACCGAAGGTGCTGCCATTCATCCACGCATTCTTGCAGCAGCTCCCGACGCGCCAGTGGTTGTTAAAGAGTTTGCAGACGGATTTGTGAAAACAAATCTCGAGGAGGTTTTGTCGGAATCAGGAATCACTGAGTTGCTCATATGCGGCATGATGACCCAGAATTGCGTAACCCATACAGCTATTTCAAAATCTGCAGAAAAATACAAGGTGACCATTCTCCCCGACTGCTGTACAACCGTGGATGAAATGATTCACAACATAGCACTGCACGCCATATCGACACGGGTGTCACTTGTGGAGTAATAGTGCAATCTGAGCCGAAACATGCGTAGGCTGTCTAATTTAAACGTATAGGAATTTCCATTTTTTAGACAAGATGTTCAGGATTTCACCTCTCTAGCTTTTTTTACAGCTAGAGAGGTGTACTTTTTCATCGAGAACAATCCAAATCGGACACTACTGCTACATAATGGCTCAAGCCAAATTTTTTAGAACTGTATCCAGGCTGTCCCGCGCATCACCAAAGAGCATCCTGGTGTTTTCTTTATAAAAAAGTGGATTGGCTATACCTGCATAACCTGTTGCCATAGACCGCTTAAGAACGATGGTTGTCTTACCTTTCCAGCACTCAAGTACAGGCATCCCGGCAATAGGACTGTCAGGCACTTCCAGAGCAGCGGGATTGACAATGTCGTTGGCGCCTATTACCACAGAGACATCAACATCAGGGAAATCGTCGTTTACCTCGTCCAGCTCAAAAACGATATCATACGGTACCTTGGCCTCTGCCAAAAGTACGTTCATATGACCCGGCATACGGCCTGCAACCGGATGGATGCCAAAACGTACATTGATCTTCTTAGCCTGTAATTTCCGGGTAATTTCATGTACCGCATGCTGGGCCTGGGCAACTGCCATTCCATAGCCGGGGATAATCATGACTTCCTTGGCATCAAGTAGAATTTCTGCCGCCTCTGCCGCCTCAACGGCTACTATGTCACCTTCTTCACCAGCCGGTCCCGAAGCGGTTTCTCCACTGGAAGTTCCAAAACCTCCTGCTATAACAGCGAGGAACTTACGGTTCATGGCACGGCACATAATATAGCTCAGAATTGCGCCGCTGCTTCCCACCAGAGCACCAACAACGATCAACAGATCGTTATTGAGCATAAATCCGGTTGCCGCTGCCGCCCAACCTGAATAACTGTTAAGCATGGAAATAACAACCGGCATATCGGCCCCGCCTATTGCCATTACCATATGTACACCAAAAATCAGGGAAATAATGGTCATGGCAATCAGCGGCAGCATACCGCCGCCCAGAGCCGATTGGTTGACAAATACCATCCCAAGCCAGATAGATGCAATCAGCAGTGACAGGTTCAGCCAGTGACGGGCTGGCAGCAGTACTGGTTTTCCCCCGATCCTGGCACTCAATTTAAGAAAGGCGACCACAGAACCTGATAAGGTAAGGGCACCGATAAGTATCCCCAGATACGTTTCTATGTCATGAATGGTTTTATCCACTCCGACTATTGCAGTATCATGAACCATGAAGTTGGCAAACCCGACAAGCACTGCCGCCAATCCAACCAGACTGTGCAGAATTGCCACCAGCTCGGGCATCTGGGCCATCTCAACCTTTTTCGCAAGGATGAGGCCAATGGTGCCGCCAATGACAACTCCACCAAATAAAATGAAATAGTTGGCCGATACAATGCCAACTATAGTGGCCAGAAGGGCCATCAACATACCGAATATGCCGTAGTAATTACCTCGCCGGGAGGTCTCCTGCCGGTTTAAACCGTCAAGGGCGAGGATAAACATGACTGTTGCACCTATATACGCTGCAGTTACTATACCTTGTGACATTTTCTTCTCCTACTTCCTAAACATTGCAAGCATTCGCCGGGTGACAGCAAATCCGCCAAAAATATTTATGCTGGTTATCAGAATAGAGACTGCAGCAAGAAACA
>JAOZLO010000354.1 GCA_029934775.1 Desulfocapsaceae bacterium | reverse complement strand
GGATTGAATAATCCCCCCCGTGCCCCCTCTCTTTCTTCCCAGCTAATACACGAATCCCATATAAATATCACCCCACAATAAGAAAATATTTTTAAAAGGAATTAATTACTATGAATACCAAAACACTCTTCAAGGGCGGTTTTGTTTTTGACGGCAAGGGAAAACTCTTGGAAGATACGGCGGTTCTGATTGAAAACGATCGCATTGCGGATATGGCTCAAAAAGAGACGTTTGCAGGTTTCAGCGGTGAAATTGTGGATACCAGAGGGGCTACACTGATGCCGGGCCTGACTGATTGCCATGTTCATCTCTGCCATGAAGGCTCGGCAGATCCTTCGAATGTTCTGGCCAGATTGCAACCGGGGGGGATTACCCTTAAAGTTCTGGAAAATGCCCAACTGTCCCTTCGCCATGGGATTACCAGCCTTCGGGATTGTGGAGGAACTCAGTTTTTGGAATTTCCGGTACGGGACGCTGTGAACGAGGGCAGATTTCAAGGGCCCACCATTCACCTTTCCGGGCATATGATCTGTATGACCGGAGGCCATGGAAGCCGCTGGGGCCGGATAGCAGATGGTTGTGAAGAGGTGTTAAAAGCGGTTCGTGAGCAGATCCATGCCGGATGTGATATCGTTAAAATTATGGCCACAGGTGGCGTCATGACCCCTGGTGTGAACCCCAAAGATGCCCACTATACCGCGGAGGAGATGGCCTGTGCTATCCGAGAGGCCCATCGGCTTAATAAGCGAACGGCTACCCATGCCCAGGGTACAGAAGGAATACTTAACGCTGTGCGTGGTGGTATTACTTCCATCGAACATGGAGTATATCTGGATGATCGCTGTATTGATGAAATGGTTGAAGCTGGAACCTACCTGGTACCGACCATTTCCGCGCTGCACAATATACTGGCAAATAGAGACCGGGGCATCCCGGCTTACATGGTAGAAAAGGCTGAGCAGGTAGAATTGGCACAGCGGAACTCTCTGCTCTCTTTTTATCGCGCAGGAGGGCTTATTGCAATGGGTACCGATGCGGGAACACCCTTCAATCTGCATGGTGCTAATGGTTGGGAACTGAAACTGCTGGTTGATTACGGTATTGCAGAAAAAGATGCCCTGCGCGCAGGCTGCTACGCAGGAGCTGATTTAATGGGATTACCGGAACAGGGCCATATCAGTAAAGGTGCAGTAGCAGACCTTCTCCTTGTAAAAGGGAATCCTCTGGAGGATATCACCATGGCTGGAGATTTTCACAACCATCTGGCTGTATATAAGAAGGGTCAGCTGGTTCGGTAAGAGACAATCCATACTAGCTTACTGATTCATTCGATTGTAACCGCCACCTTGCGTCTGCCCCATTTCAGCGCATCGCTGTGTGACTTGTAATAGAGGTCAATTCTATCAGGACCTTTTATTGCGCCGCCGCGGTCTTCGACAACACCCCACCCATACCCGGGAACATACATTCTCGTGCCAAAGGGGTAGTATTGAGTGTCGGCAGCGATAGTTCCGTCTTCCGGCATCAGATACCAGGGGAAAAAAAGTATTCTGACAGGAATCATCCAGGGACGATGAATAGAGTCCATGGAAAAGAGACCCTCTTCCGGTTCATTGGGGTAGGTGCCACTGGCTGTCTGGCCAGTGTAGGGTACGCTGGCCCTGGGACCCTTGCTGACATATTTGTTCCAGAAATCGAGTTTTAAATAACGATAGCTGCCTCTCTCCCAGCCGCAGCAGGACGAGCAGCCACAATAGGCAGTGGCCTCTATAACTTTACCTACCGGTTGTTTGGTGCAGCCAGGCAGGAAGAGAAGGAGCAGCGTAAAGAGCATCAGTGATGTAAATATCCTGTTTTTCATGTCCTGTAGAACCACTTTTTTACCTCAGCCGCACTGAACTGTTTCACAACAGGTCTGCCGTGGGGACAATGGGAGAAGAGATCCGCTTTAGCCATTTCATTGAGGAGGTTGTCCATTTCCACCAAAGACAGTTTGGTTCCTGCTTTCACAGCCGCTTTACAGGCCATGGTTGCAAGGATGGTATCAATGTATCCTCCCCCTTTCCCGAAAATGCTTTCGCTGCCGAATTTTTCAAGGATGTCATTGAAAAGTTCTGCAGGGTGGGTGTGGCCGGCAATGGCAGGAACTGCAGAAATGATATAGGAGTTACCTCCAAATTCACGGATTGAAAATCCCATTCCGGCTATTTCTTCAGTGTGTTTTTCGATGAGCTGGACTTGAAATAATGATAACTCAACAGTGTGTGGAAACAGGAGATTCTGCCTGGGAATTGTTTTTTCGAGGAATTGTTTTTTTAGTTTTTCGTAAAGTAGTCTTTCATGAGCTGCATGCTGGTCGATGATCAGCAATCCTTCACTGTTTTTACAAAAAATATAGAGATCTTCAAACTGGCCTATAACCAGAAGGTTATGTTCTGGTGATTTGTATGTACCCGTTGGACTTTTTGTAGCCGGCTGTTGATCGGTCTCGCGGGTAACTTTAGCCATCGGTTCAGCGGTGGTAATAATTGAACTCTGCTGGATCTTTTTGTTTGTGTTCTCTGAAGTGTACGTTGTGGCTGCGCCTTTCGGGTAAGATGGAGAGATTGAATTATTCTCCCATCCCGGTTGTTCAGAAAAAAAACCAGTATTGGCTGGTTTTTCGTCCAGTGGTATTCGGGTCGTCTCTTTGTGCACTGCTTTAGCGAAAATTCGCCCCTGCATCCGTTCTTGTTCCTGTGCCATAGCCATGGCGACGGTCTGACTGAGTAGTGTATGGACATCCTGAGAGCTGCGAAAACGCACCTCATGTTTTGCCGGATGGACATTAACGTCAACTTCATCTGCAGGAAGAGTGAGGTTGATCAGCCCAGCCGGGTTTTTTCCCTTGAGAAGAAAACTTCGCAGACCTTCGGTTACTCCATGAACTACCATTCTGTCTTTTACAGCTCTGCCGTTAACAAAAATACGAAGCTTTGCCGGTCCCACCATTCCTTTTTCCGGGGGAATGAGAAAGCCGGTTATTCTGGGATGAGTTTCCGTGGATCTTATCGGAATGAAAGATCCTGAATATCGAAGTACATGGCCGAGTCGCTGTTCCTGTGAGAGGGAGTTATTGAGGTGAAGCGTCTCTTTTTCATTAATTCGCAGAATAAATGTGACATGTGGTGCTCCAAGAGCGTAATTTTTTACCACCTCATCGATATGACCAAGTTCTGTACGAGCTGTTTTTAAAAATTTGCGTCTGGCCGGTGTGTTGCCAAAGAGATTTCTGATCTCGAAGGAACTGCCGTAACTGCACCCTGTGTCATGTACCTGCAACAGTTTGCCGTATTTTAATACGATCTTTGTTCCCAGATCATTTCCTTTTAGGCGAGAGATAATGGTTAGCTGGGAGACGGAGCCTATTGATGGGATAGCTTCACCGCGAAAGCCAAGACTGGTAATGGCTGCAAGATCTTCTTCTTTTTGAATTTTAGAAGTTCCATGTCGCTCAATACTCAGGAGGAGATCATCTTCATCCATACCCTCTCCGTCATCTAAAACTCGTATCAGGCGGGTGCCTCCTCCTTCAATGTCGATCTCAATACGACTGGCATTTGCGTCGAGACTGTTTTCCACAAGCTCTTTTACGACGGAGGCAGGACGTTCTACAACTTCACCTGCGGCTATCTGGTTAGCAAGTTGTTCCGGGAGGATACGTATTTTTGACATAGCAAAAACTAATTATTGTTGATTGTTTGGGCTGAGGTGTTAGAGTCCTTGTACTTAGCATTTTGGAAGTTTTACGACGCCATCAAATATTACAATCTCGTAAAATCTGAAATTATCGATGGCTAAGTAAAAATCTTCATATGCGAGGCGCGTAAATTTTCTATCATTATGGCGTACTAGGGTACGTCGTAATGATAGAAAATTTGTACCCCAAGGGCACTTCCTGCGGGGCGCACAACGAAGTAGATGGAGAGTTTTTACGACGCCATAAAAAAAGGAGAAAGTAATGG
>JAOZLO010000353.1 GCA_029934775.1 Desulfocapsaceae bacterium | reverse complement strand
TAGTCCACTCATTTATTTTCTCCTTTAAATTATCATGATTCTATTCGTTCGGCCCCTTGAAATAGGGACTCTCTTTTACTTCTCCGCGATAAACTGTCAGGCAATGGGTATCAAAAGCCATCATAGCGCCATCAGCACCGAAGTGAGCCATGTCATACTGGCAGAGGAAGAGCTTATTGCTACTGGTCAAAACTTCATTGGTCTCAATTTCAAGCCTGTTTATCTCGTCCAGGCTCCACCCTTTTTCAACGGCCCAGATCATGTCACCGAGAAGCCTGAAGCCTTTCTCATGTCTGCAGTTCGCCATGATATCAGTCATAAATTCGAGTTGTTCTCTGAGATTGTAATATCCGTCGCTGCTTACAATCAGGCCGTCACCTCTATATTTGTCTACTGGGAAACCGAGGTCGTTAAGACCGTCAAGCACTCGAGAAGATTTGTCGTCAGGGGAGATAAGCAGTATGGATTCACCACGGGAAAGGCCACTGGCTAAAAAGTTAATCCCCTCCGCCACACTCTCCTCAGAATTCTTATAAAAATGAGCTATATGGGAAGAGTCTTTCACAGAAGCAGAGCCAATCCCGAGCGGCACACTCCTCTCATTTAACTGGAGAAAGTTTTCCAGACCTTGTCTGGTAAACCTCCTCTCATTTTTACCTCCCACTCGATAACACTTCAGTTTACCACTGTTGGTCCAGCGCCTGATAGACATTTCAGAAACGTTTAAAAAACTGGCTGCTTCTCTGACTGTAAGTAAATTTCCCATAGTTTTTCTCCACATAGTAGTATACTTTGATATTCAATATTATATTTTAATATACAAATAGTCAATTGTAAATTTCAAACTGATGTATATGTTTAACCTTCAACGTTTGAAAATAAGACATTCGAACCAGAACAAATGATCTGGCTGACTGTATACCTGAAGGTTCATTTTATTATCATTTTCCACTGTGGACGATCGCCCTCAAAATGAGAAAAAATAAACAGCATATTTCCTTTTTTGTGTCAGTACACCGCATTCACTGCGACAATTTTTATTTTTCTCCTTTTATCAGGGTGTAGCTTCAGGCAACACCAAATGGTAAATGACCATACTGCATTCAGGGTCGACTGGATGCCTTTTGGAGGAGCTAAAAAATCAGGGCTTAGTCTGGGAGGTATCTTAAATTCAATGAAAGAGATGAGTAAGGAAAAATTAATGATCATCAAATCGGCAGCGCTTTAGTGCGTGTCAAATATCTCTCTGTTCACCCCCTCTCTTGTTGAAAGCTTTATAAACGGGAAATCGAGAAGGAGCGTACTGGCATATACTACAACAAAATTAGGAGGTTACGATGCACTTGACAGATGAGCTCAATAAACAACGTGAACAGTTTCTGGCCGCTGCTCCTCAAGAGGTAATTGAATTGATGGGAACGGCAACTCAGCAGCTACGGGACAGTGGGATTGAAAAGAATTCTCTCCAGGTTGGTGAAAAGGCACCAGCCATAACCCTCAAGGATACCAACAACAGCACGGTCAAACTCTATGATGTCCTGCAGGCCGGGCCCGTTATTCTCAAATTCTTTCGGGGTCACTGGTGACCATACTGCAACATGGAGCTGCAGGCCATGCAGCGCTCACTGGAGGGTTTGCAGAATCTCAAGGGCCAGCTTATAGCTGTCTCTCCTGTGATCATGGAGAACGCCATTGCCCTGAAGGAGAAACTTGCCCTCACGTTTCCGATGACGATAGACAATGGTAACAGTGCCGCACGTAAATTTGGTCTGGTATATTCCCTGTCAGACCCACTCCGACCTGTATATGAGGACTTTGGTGTAAATATTCCTGAGGCGAACGGCGATGACAGTTTTGAATTGCCTATACCGGCAACTTATATCATTGACACCGACGGTATTGTCAGAGCTGCCCATATTAATGCAGATCATACCAGGAGGCTGGATCCGGAAGATATCATATCTGCACTTGAGTCCATTAAGTGATCAGGGAAAAAGCAAGTTTTCTTTCTATTAACAGGCAGGCAATCTGTATTAAACAGTTGCTTGATTTTTTAAACCACCATAACAGGAGAAATTATGAAAAACGCAGGATACGCGATTTTATGCAGCCTTTGTCTCACTTTCATCGCCTCAACGGTCTTTGCCGAGATGCCAGCCCCGGATGGGAAAGCACTCTGGCAGTACATTTCCAAAGAATCCCCATATACAAGCTGGGCGTTCTGGGATGACCACAAGGGACTGCAGGAGGGAGATGCACCCCATGCTCCACAACACAAGGTGTTTGTCAACAAAACGGGTACTGCTGCAGGAAAAACTGCAGCTGAATTCGGCACCATTGTGGTAAAAGAAAATATCGGCAATGACAATAAATTAAAAGCCCTGACGGTGATGTACAAAGTGGAGGGGTTTAACCCCAAAAAAGGCGACTGGTTCTGGGCAAAGTACAGTCCGAAAGGCAAGGTGGCTAAATCGGGAAAAGTTAAGGGATGTATCGGCTGTCACAATTCGGTAGAGGATAATGATTACATCTTTGTTCATGAATTCAAATAATAACACCGACCTGAAATTTCTTTAATTGTTCTCCGGTCGGCTTGAGTCTAGCCACCGGAGATTATACCCTTCCCCCCACGTTTGTAATAACTGCAAATTGTATGTTGTATGTAAAAGTGGAGGAAGACAATGCCATCACTAATAATATTTTCTTTTACGCAAAGAGAAGGGGCTAAAGCCAACAGCAGTGAACATTTACTTGTATTTGAAATTCACGAAAAAAAACTTGCGAGGTTGTGTTACGTTTTTTCATAAATAATTTCTGAAAAACTAAGGAGATAATTTTGTATGAAAATAAAAATATTAGTCATTGTTGCGGTGTTGGCCATTATGGCAAGCGTTGCACAGGCCAATACATACCACAAATCCTTTCCCTTTGACCAGAATGGCTGCGTCCGACACCTTAAAGCAATTGTCAAAGCGATAAAAAATGCCGGTGGCGAGGTAAAAAAGAATGATGGCAGCGACAAGTCATACAGGATGACATTAAACGGTACGACAACAATCTATACCTGCACAAAACACGAATTACTCGAAACTGAATTTAGCAGTTTATAAATATCTTATTTGATTTTTCCAATGTAGCGTTGCGAAGGAGAACTCACCTCACTTTTCCCTTCCCGCTGTCATAACTTGTTTTAATAAATGAGTAAAGGATATTTGCAATACTTTAACGGCTATAGGGAGAGTCTAATTGATTATAGGAGTCATGTGAACAGAATTGGTATTGGATTTACTCTAACAGATTGGTTTTAATGAAGAATGACGGCCTGTGGGTTCAAATCACACCAGATGATAATAGATCTTTCCTTTAGGGTACCCTGCATAAAACAGCCAATTTAACTTTTTATACGGATTGCAAATTAGGCTACGCTTCATTTTCAATCGGAGATATGCAACATTAATACTGCCATACCCAAGATATAAATTGTTTTTATTAACCTCAGGTGTAACCTTTTACTGTAAATTCAAAGAAGAAAGTGTTCCTGAAACCTAACAACACATGACCAATTAATTTTCGATTATCACAGTGGGATCGCCAGTTCCTTTTGCTTATGAAATCATGTACGAGATCCTTGTCTAAGGAGACTGCAAATGAAATAACTGCGTTTGCAGATGGTAGAAGGTAGCGTGGGTCTGCAGAAGGGGGACTGTTCGCAAGAAGTTCGGTGGTTGTTATACCGACTAATTCTGCTCCGATACTGACTGCCATGGATTTCAGCTTTTTTTCCAGAGAAACCATTGATACCACCTTCATTGCAGAATTTTGAGAGTTCACTCAATCTACCATGAAAAGGTAGGTTTTGGAAATATTAGCAGACTGACTTGTAACATCGGTTTCAGGCACGTTTTCTCGAACTTATTGGCAAGGAATTAAAAATAGATAGCAGTGAAATGTTTCTACTTGGTCTCTTTTCACTCATTGATGCCATGCTTGACCGAAATATGGAGGAAATTTT
>JAOZLO010000352.1 GCA_029934775.1 Desulfocapsaceae bacterium | reverse complement strand
CCTTGAATCCGGAGATGCGGTCTATATTCCGCTTGCCAAAGGGCGGAACCAGAGTGAATCGAAGGTATATGTTGTCGGTATGGTTAAAAAACCTGGCCTGCATGATTTTCAGCCGGGTCTGACCGCTTTGAGTGTCTGTATCATGGCAGGCGGCTTTGATAAATTTGCCGCTCCAAACAGGGCGACCATCATCCGTACTGTAGATGGTGCACAGAAAGTGATCAAAATTGACCTGGAGAAAGTGATTGAAGGCAAGCTCGCGGATGTTCCTCTCAAACCGGGTGACCGTCTTCACATACCCGAATCATGGATGTAAGGAGTTGAGATGGAAACCGCAAAAAACGTAGAAACTCTTCATCTGTCCGAATATGACGATCAGTATGACTCTATCCATCTGTCCGACTATTTCAGAATCATTTCTAAACGGAAATCTCTGGTACTCGCGTTTTTAATCATCACCGTTTCGATAACAATGCTCTATACTTTTTTGATGAAACCGATATACGAGGCTTCATCAAAAATGGTTATTGATAAAGAGCAGACATCTTCACCTGTCACAGGTGAGAAGATGGATTTCAGTTCATACCAGTCGCAGCTTCTCACCTTCAACACCCACTTCAAACTGGTTAATTCAAAGGCAGTGGTTGCCGAGCTCATTAAAGAACTTAAACTTGATGACAAGAGAGGAGAAGATACAGCCGGCGAATTAAATCCCCTGAAAAAAATGTCGGGCCGATTGAAATCCAACATAAAGATGATCCTTGGCAGGGAGGAGAAAGAACTTACACCTGAAAGCAAACAGGAACTGCTGATAAAAAATATCCAGAAGACTATATCAATCAGCCAGGTGAGGGACACCCGGCTTTTAACAATCTCCGTAAAAAATACAGATCCGGTATTAGCCAGTAATATGGCCAACACTCTTGCAAAAAAATATATCGAATTTGATATGAGCAATCGTCTCTCTTCTTCGAAAGACAATCTGGAGTGGATGAACAACGAGCTATATATGCTGCAAAAGCGGCTGGAGGATGATGAAAAAAAATTCCATGAATATAAACAGCTGAATAAACTGTTTTCCGTCGAGGGGAAGCAGAAAGTTGTTGATCAGAAAATTGCTGAATTCAATAATGAATATCTCTCTGCGCGCAACAAGAGACTTGAACTTGATGCCAAACTGGATGAGATAAAGAAAATCACCAAAGACGGCAGTGATATTATCCACATTCGATTCATTATCAATAACTCCGCCATCGATACCATTTACAATAATTTGACAAGGCTTGAACTGGAAACCACCAGGTTGAATAAGGTGTACAAACACAAACACCCTAAAATGGTGCAAAACTCCGGGGAAATAGAAAAAAATAAAAAAAAGCTGCAGCTCGAACTAGAGAAAGAGCTGGGAAACCTGGTGAGTGAACGAGCGGTTCTTGCGGCACGGGAACAGGTTATGGAACAGAATGTTGCCGAGTTTGAAGACGAGGCTCTTAATGCAAGCGGCAAAGAACTTCGCTATGCAATGCTCCAGAGGAATATGACAACCAGCCAGAATCTGTATGACACCCTTGTCTCCAAGGTTAAGGAATCCGGTATCCTGAGCAACAGTAACTCGTCGAACATACGAATAGTAGAGCAAAGTTCTGTTCCACTCTCCCCCATTATTCCGAATAAAAAGAGAAATCTGTTGCTCAGTATTATTCTCGGGCTCTTTGGTGGAGTGGGGATTGCCTTCTTTTTAGAATATTTAGACCAGACCGTCCGAACTGAAGAGGACGTACAGAATTATCTGGATCTTCCTGTTCTCTCAATTATCCCGATAGCCGATGCCAGTGATAAAAAGGGGGCGTACTAGAATGTTCCGATCAAAATCATCTCAACAGATTTCCATTGGCACAAAGTCTCTGCTTGAAAATTTTTCTGCTAAATCAAGCTATGCTGAATCCTACCGAACGCTGCGTACCAACCTGCATTTTTCCCTGCTGGATAAAGAACTTGAATCCTTGATTATTACCAGTGCAATACAAGGTGAGGGTAAAACAAATACTGTCGCCAACCTTGCTTATACTATCGCTCTGACCGGTAAGTCTGTCCTTATGATCGATGCAGATCTTAGAAAACCAGCCCTCAGTACCAGGTTTGGAGCCGCAAAAGACAAAGGTTTATCCATACTTATCTCGGACGTCCTGGGTGGGAATTTGACAACAGGGAAGATGAGTGACTATAGCCTGCAAAACCTGTTCAAACTATGCTCACTTCAGAAAAGAAGCTGTGCTTTGACCATTACAGATGATGCCAATGAGGTGGCTCTCTCATTCCTGAAAGGTGATTTAGTCGATATTTACTGGAAAAACAGACCGCAGTCCAAAAATCTTGCCAATACCCTGATAAAAGAAAAAATCCTTACCAGAGAAGAGGCGACACTGGCCCTGGCACATCAGAAGAAGTCGTCACGAGGACTCGGTACCATTTTGACAGCAATGGGGTTCGTGCCTGAAAAAGAGCTGAATAAAATTTTATCAATTCAGACGATGGAGGCATTCAGGGTTACCACAGCGATGGTTGACGGAACGTTCTCTTTTAAATCTCTAGGGGAGGGTGATATACAGGCATCTGTCGGCAATGGTATCGATTTTGAACATTTGTATAGTGATTTTCTTAATATTGATACCCCGGGTTCCTATCTGGAAAATGAGATCTATGCTGCAATCCTCAGTACAAAACATGAGAATTTGTATCTGCTCCCCTCGGGCGTAGTGCCGCCAAACCCATCTGAATTGCTGAGTTCAACCCGCATGGGCTATCTGCTTTCACTTCTCAAAAAGAAGTTTGATGTGGTCATCGTTGATACATCACCGGTAATGCCTGCAAGTGATGCACTTTTACTGGGCCCCCAGACAGACGGGGTTGTTCTGGTGATCAAGTCAGGTAGTGCTGATCGAAAGATTCTACAGGATGTTGTCCAGCAATTAAAAATCTCCAAAACCAATATCCTGGGTGTTTCTCTCAACCAGGCGGACAGAAGTAAAGATGGATATTACAAATATTACAAAAGTTATTATGGAAATTAAGTGAAAAAATGTTCGACCTCCAGGGTATTGTCAATAACTGCAGTAATAGCCTCCTCAATATGTATATACTTTCTTTTCCAGCTGCTTTTATCACGATATCACTATAGAGCAGGCCTGGATTCACTCAATCATGAAAATCTGCTTGACGCCCGGCAATCACTTGATAAGGCGCTGACATATCTGCCGGGTGATGAAGAATACCCGGTATTTACCACTGACCTGCAAAGGATATTGACGGCACTGGGTGATCTTAGTCTTAAAAAAGCCGCAACAATAACAGCCGTCCAGGATTATTCGGCAGAGTTGAAAAATGGTGATGCATTTTTTCGTTCGGCGGTAAGACTTAATCCCTATGATATTCAGGCAGCCACAGGTCTTGCCGCTGTTCAAGTGGCCCGGCAGCGACTCTATTCCTACCGGCATCCACAAAATAAAAATCCATATAACGCTCTGCCTTATTTTGAAAAAGCCCTTGAGCTACGGCCAAATGGTATTGCCCTGCACTACCGGTATGTATCCTACCTGTTTTCACAGCGACAGGAGGAGAGACTTGTGGAAGCTGTAACAACTCTCAGCACCATATATCCTCCCAGTTATTCCTGGCTGAAAAAAGAGCCCCTCAACACTCCTGCAATCCGTACAGCAATAAAGACAGGGCTTGAAAAGGCAATTGGCCGGGAGACTTATCTGAGAGAGGCGTATGCAGCTTTGTCGGCCATTGATCTGGCAGAGGAAAACTTGAGCGGGGCCATAGGCCACTATCAATCATTGCTTGATGTATTACCCGAAAAAAACAGTGCCCGGAATCATATTGAAATGGGACGTCTGTTTTTAAAATCAGCTGCATTTGAGGATGCCGGGAGACAATTTATCAGGGCACTTGTATTAACAGACAATCGACAGTCCACCCTCCGTGCAATTTATGCAGATTACAGAAGAGAGAACCTCAA
>JAOZLO010000351.1:3583-4027 GCA_029934775.1 Desulfocapsaceae bacterium | reverse complement strand
AGTCCCTGTAGAACCGGTTGGTCGGTCAAAGAGGGTTCTGCATCCGGTTCTGCATTACTTTTTTCTATCAGGAAATTAATCTTCTTATTTCCCTGCTCAATGAGTTCAGCGGTCTCCTGGAAACGATCCAGCCCCTGTTTAACAATCCGTGATTCTATCCTGATCTCATTTTTCAGGGCGATCATTTCCTCATAGAATAAAGAGAGAGAAAGTTTACGGGGTGCTATCTGCCTTTCATTGTCTGTCTTATCCAGGTATTCGCGAAATTTTTCAACCAGTGCTTCGTTGTCCATTTTCGTCATATTCTACTCTGCCGCCTTTACCTGACCAGCCGAGGTGGTCAAAATATTGCGCAGTATTTCTATATCTGGTCTTTTTCCTTTCCGGCTCATCCTGATATCAAGAATCAACTCTTTCACTTCGGGCAGCTCGGTGTCAAACAAC
>JAOZLO010000351.1:0-3516 GCA_029934775.1 Desulfocapsaceae bacterium | reverse complement strand
GCACGAATTCGCTGAAAGTCAGCGGGGAATCGTTCAGGTGGATATCGTTTGACCATTTTCAGGTATGATTTTTTAACTGCAGAGTCATCACTGTCCTCGGATATATCAAGAATTTCAAATGGAGTTTTCATGTAAACAAATTCAGTTGTTTTGGATTGTTTTTCTTCTTTTTTGGTGATTCCGGTTCCTCGTCGAGAAACCCGGGATCAAGGATTTCTTCCATTATTTTGTTCAGTTCATCTTCGGTAGGCTCTTCCCCTCTCTCAAATTTCTCCAGAAGAGCGCCACCGAACATTTTTTTGATCAACCGCTTCGGATTCACGCCTAAACCAACGGGCGGTTCCGTAAAGTTGACATTTTCATCAAGAAAGAGACCAATCAAGTTTGCCGTAGCTTCATCATTCATATCCATAGCCTCATGCCAGGCATCGACAAGGGTATTGCCCTGCCTGTTGTTCAACCGTTTTTTACCACCGTTGGTTGTAGCGTGTATTTGATAAAATAGAAACAGCGGGTTTTCCTTATGCCTCTTAAGGGCGGCTTTTGCATAGATCTGCAGCAGGTCATAATAATGATGGAGATAGAGGATTTGACAGATGCGTTTTGATTCATCCATGGAGAAAACAAGACGGGCAGCTCTTTTCAAACAGGGAGTGAAAACTGAACGAAACTTCTCCAGCTCCTGCTGTTTTTCCCCTTTACAGCTGGAGATATTCTCAAATAATTGTAGAATAATATCTTTGTTAAAAGAGTTTTTCACTGTTTTTTTCAGTTGCTTGGTGAAATAGCTGAGCAACCTCGGCACTATATTCAATAATCCTGCTTCCAGTCGAATTGAAAAATGTGCGAACAGCGGATCTGCAGAGTTATTTTCTCCCTCTTCAAGCAGTCTCAAGCCATCTACTTCATCGCCGGTCAACATGATCAATAAGCCATGATATATTTGAATTTTACCATGGCTGAGATTCTGACGTTCAAAGGATGTTGCAAGTTCACATTCCTGTAGGGCTATTTCATACTTTTGCAGTTTAGCCATCTTCCCGGCGTGGGCTAAATGAGCATCGATGAGCATTGTTCGCACTTTGGGATTGATTGGATCAACAGCCAGCAGTTTTCCGGCAAGCCGACTGGCCTTTTTAAAAGCACTGCGTTTAATTGCAGCTTCTACACCGAGGGTCATAACCTCGGTATCTTCGGGGAATGTTTCAAGCATGGTATTGATATATTTGTATCGTCTGGCAGGGGTGAGATGTTCAAGGTTTGTGAGCTTCACCCAGGTCTCTTTGTCCAGCGGATCGTAGGGGATACTCTTATTCAGCATCGCCTCTATCTCTTTTGAACTGTATTCGTAACTGTCCTTCTCCATCTGTTCTGCAATATGCCTGTAAACAAGAGCAATCTTTAAATTTTTATCCGGACCCTCACATTCATCTGCCATAAGCAGAGAACAAAACTCTTCCCAGGTTTCTTCGATATAATAACTGTTATCAATTTCCTCTGAGAGTGCATCAAGCCTCATAAGGTCACATCTACTAAGCCAGCCGAATCTTTTCTGAAAATCTCTTGCTTGATCAGGCACATGGGGGAGGATACGAAAACAAATTTTTCTCAGTTGGTTTTTGCCAAGACAGTTTCCATGACGAATCAGCATCTGATAAAGAGTGGATGGCCCCATGCCGGGTTTATCCAGACTGTCCAGCAGTCTGGTTGAACTGGTATCTGTTCCTTCCAGGGTATTGACAACTTTCAGCCTTATGCCGGCAGGTTTTTCTCTTTGCCTGTTATCATCCTCAGCCAGATATCGATAGGGGACAGTTAAAGATGCAAATGGAGAATTCGGAGGGATTTTCTCAAAAAATCTGAGTGACTCAGTACGACTTTCATCAAATGCCAGCATTCCTTTCAGGGCCAGGCAGAAATTTTTATAGGGAGAACGAAACGGAATTTCCCTGAGAGCGGCATATGCCTCACTGTCAACCTGCGTACAATATGCCTGCAGAGCACGTTCAGCGGCACTGTAATGTATACAGGTCGATGATTCTTCCGGCAAAACGTCCTTTAACTGAACCTGGCCGCCCAGCAGAAGAGCGGCAAATATTTCATCTATGGTCGTCTTTTCATTTTTTGTAAGTGTCACATCTGCCCTAAAAGTCATTTCCATCGCCTCCTGGAATTGACCGGCAGCAGTCAAAAGACGAACATGAAGCGACATGTCCGGGGCTGGAAAGACAAGCTGCATATTACCGTAAATAACAAGTGCTTCCCTGCCCATCCCTTTGGCTGACAGCTGATTGATGCGACCAAGAAATGCCTGTTTAAACAGCATATCCATTTGCCCGGAACAATCATTTTTATAAAGGCGGCGAAAGGCCTTTATGGCTTCAGCAAATTTCCCTTTTGCAAGATACCCTTGGGCAGCTGCAGGAAGATCCGCATCTGTGACTAACCTACTCCTTCGATTTTTCTTTTTGTTCTTTCTTGCCATGGGGTTCATTATGTTGAGGAACAGAAATAAAATGAAAACAGTCTCCCTTTTTACACAAAAAAAGTTTATCCGTAAAGTAGTGATGTCTTTATCTGAATATTCGATATAAGGATCGCTAATTTTGCAGGACGGCATCCGAAAACATGGGACCATGTCCAGTGACCCTACCATGAAGGTTTTTCAATAAACTCATGCAGACAGCCGCTTTTGATTTGATTTCAGAATATTATAAATATCCTGCTTCATATCAGGGGCATTTCTGGCAACGCCGGACAGGCTGAAGGTATTAAGACTAACAGCCTTCATTCTACAGCCTGTCTTTTGCTGATGGAAAAACTTTGTTTTTCCGATACATTAAAATCCGTCTCTATTTCCTTTACATAAAGAAAAAAATATACTATTTCTTCCTCATGAAAAAGAAAGATGTTGTCAAGTCTCTCATCCGTGAGTTCCAACACAGGAAACTTCCGATTTTTGTTCCCAGGGAAGATCCTGTTCCCACTAACCTCGAAAAAATTATTACCCTTATTGGTCCTCGACGCAGCGGAAAAACATTTCGGTTGTACCAGATTGTCTCAAAGATTCTGAAAACACATGCCAAGGAAAGTATCGTTTTTTTGAATCTTGAAGATGAGCGATTGAATCTTGGTGTCCAGGATCTGGATCTTATCATACAGGCTTACAGGGAGCTTTACCCGGAACATGATATTTCTCAATGCATATTCTTTTTTGATGAAATCCAGAATGTCCCGGGTTGGGAACAGTTTATTCGCAGAGTATATGATACTCTGTCGCGCCATATTTTTATTACCGGTTCCAATGCCAAAATGCTCAGCAGTGAAATTGCCACCTCTCTTCGTGGCAGAAGTATCAGTTACGAAATATTTCCATTGAGTTTTAGAGAATATCTCAGTTTTCAAAATTTAGCATATGACAAATATATTCCTGAAAAACAGGCAAAGGTATACAGTGCTCTTGACAACTATATAGAGTACGGAGGCTTCCCGGAACTTGTTACAATCCAGGATAAG
>JAOZLO010000350.1 GCA_029934775.1 Desulfocapsaceae bacterium | reverse complement strand
AAGATGATGGCTCACTGGATCATGAATGGAAAACCTGATGTTGATATTACCGGGTTTAACATTGACCGTCTGCACACCTTTCAGAACAATCCTGAATATAGAAGACATAGAACGGTCGAATCTCTGGGCATGGTTTATCAGTGTCACTACCCATACAAATCCATGAAGACAGCGCGGGGTGCTAAAAGATCGGCTATCTATGACCGCTTGAAGGACCAGGGCGCTTATTTTAAGGATGTCAGCGGCTGGGAAGGTGCAGACTGGTTTGCACCTAAGGGGCATGAGGCAAGAATTGACAGCCATTCCTGGGGCAGGGAAGAGTGGTTTCCTTTCTGGGAAGCAGAACATAAGGCAGCCCGGGAAAATGTCATCCTGATGGATATGTCATTTATGTCAAAATTTATGGTACAGGGCCGTGATGCCGGAGCCGTGTTGAATTATATTTCAGCAAACGAGGTTGATGAAAAGCTCAATCAGATCACATATACCCCCTGGCTGAATGAAGATGGAAAGCTTGAAGCTGATCTGACGGTTGCAAAACTTGAAGAAGAAAAATTTCTTGTTGTTGTCACAGACACCATGCACCGACATGCCGAAACCTGGCTGAAAAAACACATTCCCCGTGATGCCCATGCCTATGTAACAGATATGACATCCGCCTATGCCCAGTTGAATGTCCAGGGGCCAAAATCCCGTGAGTTGTTACAAGCCATTACAACAACTGATATGTCAAATGAATCCTTTCCGTTTAGACATGTAGAAGAAATTGCTATTGGCTATGGCCGGGCAATTTGTGTTCGAATGACATATCTTGGTGAACTCGGTTATGAACTCTATATCCCGACTGAACAAGCGGTTCATGTATATGACATGATAGTCGAAGCAGGGATAAAATTTAAGCTTTCCCATGCCGGGCTGAAAGCGCTGGGCAGTTTAAGAATGGAAAAAGGGTATCGGGACTACGGGCATGACATGGATAATACGGACGATCCCTATGAAACTGGATTGGGTTTTACGATTAAACTGGATAAACCATCCGGATTTATCGGCAGAGATGCATGTATTAAGAAAAAAGCTGAAGGTGCATTGAAAAGACGTCTGGCCCAGGTACTGGTAAAAGATCCTGAGCCGTTGCTATACCATGCCGAGGTGATCACCAGAAATGGTAAAAATGCAGGATATGTCAGATCAGGATCGTACTGCTATACACTTGGAGGAGCAGTTGGACTCTTTATGATTGAGGCGGAAGAGGCAGTGGATGAAGCGTATGTTTCTGAAGGAAAATGGGAAATTAACATTGCTGGAAATATGTATCCGGCAGAGGTATCACTTAAACCACTTTATGATCCGGATATGAAAAAAATTAAAGCCTGAGAGGATTCAATTTCTCGATTTAGCTTGTATCGGCCAGTCAGGCTACGCTATATGTGAATCTTATTCCGGTTTTTACTGCAATTATGAGCTGGATGATTCTTGACGAGACATTCACCCCGGCCCAATGTATGGCAGCCTTAGTGGTAATGGCAGGTGTTTATATCAGCCAGAAAGCTGATTAACTGCTCTGTGAGCAGTTAACTACCATTCAAGAAAAAGGGGCACATATGGTACCGCCTTCGGCATAAGAAGATGTGGTAGAGTCAGTGACAGGGGTGGAAAATATGTGGTCAGCAACATTACCGGTAATGAAACGGTACAGATAAAAAGCAATTGGGGTTTTATAAGCTTTTCTATAGGACAATTGCCGACACGAGCTGCAAGATAAAGTATAGGGGCCGTGGGTGGTGTTTTGTTGCCTAGTCCCAAGTTGGTGCCCAAAATTGCTGCAAAGTGGATAGGATGTATGCCAAGTTCTGTAATCACAGGGAACAAAAGGGCTGCTGCCAGAATCGTCCCGCTGAAATCATCCATGATCATTCCCAGAAGCAGTAAAAATATATTGACCAGAAGGAGTATTACATATTTGTTGTCAGTAATTCCGAACAAGAAGTCTATCATCTGCTGAGGGACATTCTCCATTACATACATCTTACTCAGCATCATAACAAAAAAGACCATAAGCACAATAACACCGGTAGTTGTTACGGAGGTAACAAGCGAATCGCGGAGCATCTTTAAATCCATGGTCTTGTAAACAAAAAAACCAATAACAATACAGTAGATAGACGCTACACCGGCTGCTTCCGTGGGAGTAAAAACACCGCCATAAATGCCGCCCAAAACAATGACTGGAAGGAGCAATGCCCAGATGCCTTTATAAACAGCTGTGCCAAACTCCTTTGCCTTGTTGTTCAATGTAGTCGGGGGAAGAACCTTGATCGGCAGTTTTCTGACGACAAGCCAGTTTACAAAACTGTAGAGAACAACCATAATGAGGCCGGGAATAACTGTAGATAAAAAACAGGCAGCAACCGATTGCCAGGTAACCCAGGCATAAAGAATCATCGGTACACTTGGCGGGATAAGCTGTCCTTCAACAGAAGCTGCCGAAATAAGTGCTGTGGCATGGCCGCGGGGATATCCTCTCGCTACCATTCTCGGGATCATAATACTGCCAACAGCAGCAACTGCTGCGGTGCATGTTCCTGAAATGGCCCCGAATAAAGCTGAACTGATTACCGAGACTGTTCCTAGACCACTTTTTGTTCTTCCAAGCAGGGAATCTGAAACAGCTACCAGCCGTCCCGCAATCCCGGTAGTACTCATGATACCGCCCATTAAAATAAAGAAAAGAACACAAAGCACAGCCAGGGAATTTATTTGATGAAACCCAGTGGAAACTAAGAAAATCGGGCTGAATCCACCTGTGACGACCATCATGAACAAAACAGCGGCCATAAAGCATAAAGGAACAGGTACACCAAGCACCATTAATCCCAGCAAAATTAATAAGTCAAAAATAACAGTCATAATCAGCCATCCTTTGCAGATAGTGTAATGAAAATTTGTTTTTTTCCAAGACAGAGAAGTACATTATCAATCAGTTCAGCGATAAAATAAATGGACATCAGGAATGAACCAAAGAAAATAGCGCTTTGACACAAGACCTTGGGCAGGAGTAGAGCTTGTGATGTACCTCCCCTTGCAAGCTCCCAGGTAAAATAGGGATAGGTCCATGAGACAAAGATAAGGGACAGAACAACAGTAATTGCGCTGGCTATGGTCCGTAATATATTGAGTGATTTCTCGTCTTTGCACCAGATATTGATAAGTTCTGCCTTTATATGAGTCCTTTCAAAAGCACCATAGGAAGCTCCCATAAAATAAAGCCACATGCCTATAAAAAGAATCAGTTCTTCTATCCCAAATAAAGGGGAACCAAGTACATACCGCAAAAAGACCTCAACAAAAATCAAAATACCGACAACAGCTCCACCGGCCACCATTATAAATACTTGAAGAAACAACGGTATTTTCCAAAGAAACAACGCGATTTTTTTCATACTTTCACCATGTTATCAGAAAGTACCAGTCCAATCCCTGAAAAGCGGGATTCGGCTCAGTGCCCTTTAGGGGATATAAGTGCCTTAGGAGGCTGTCCGAGAATGCATTTCACCCCAACTCTTCGTTATTTTTATAAAAATAATGCTCGCAATATCAACTATATGGCTGTGCGTATTTTCCCAAAAAACCTCGATTTGAGGCAAAATGCGTATTCTCGTACAACCTCCTAGGAGTATGGTCGCCCACAATTTAAAAGATGCTTTTAAGCTTAAAATATATGTGTATTTCTTGTCTTTTGTTGCGGGGTTAGAACATAATACCCTTCGGGCAGGCTGAAACTTTTTAGGCTAACAGCCTTCAGTCTGTCTTTTGCTGATGGAAAAACTTTGTTTTCCGATACATCAGGAATGAATCACAGGTTTGAGAAATGCGGGCAGATAATGAAAGGTGGGGCAATTCCCCACCCTTCATTATTGCTAAAAACTCCAGAAAATTTATTTAACTTCCATGCCAACACCTTCCCTGCATTTATCGATGATAGCTTTACCCATCAGTTTTTCCAGTTCAGGCCAGACCTCAGTTCTGACTT
>JAOZLO010000040.1:7068-12664 GCA_029934775.1 Desulfocapsaceae bacterium | reverse complement strand
TTTCAGCGAGGCTTTTATTGCTCGAGTTCAGGTTTATTGTCATTTTGTTAAAAGAGTCCACCAGAAGGCCCAGCTCATCATTTGATTCTCGTTCCATTTCAAATTCCAGATCTCCCTCTGCTACCCGATGTGTCGCCAGGACCAGTTTCTCCAATGGTTCTGTTATACCGCGGGATATGTAGAGACCAAACCAGATAGCTGCAAAAATGACCAGCAGAGTGACGATGAGAAGAATAATCAACAACCAGAATTTGAATGGCTCTTTGAAATGTTTGAGTTGTCGATATCCCTCAATGCCCTGGGAAATAGTTGTCATCCGGGCAAGTTGTTCTTTTTTCAAAAGCAGAGAGGTTACCAGGATGGCCTTGCCGAGCTGTTTGTTGCCAATTTGGATTTCGGCAACGCAGCTCACGAGATCACCCTGTTGCATTTCCTGGATGATTGTTTCCCTGCTGTGTTCTTCACGAATACGCTGGATCAGGCTCGTCGGGGTTTTGGGCAGGATAATGTTGCGAAGAAGCGGGCCGCGAACGGCAATCTCCAGGTTTTTATCGTTGGTTATGAGAGTGAGGCTGTCCGGGCCGTTTATAGTATTGAAACTGAAGATATTTTCAAGGGTTACAGTTATAGTTTCAGCCGTATAGGATGATATGTCCAGTTTTTTGAGACGCTCTGCTATGCCCTTACTCATCAGGGTCACCTGCTCCTCTTTGTCATGGAGAAGTGATTGAGCCAGTTTGAGTGATTCTGTCAGGGAATCTTCAATATTATCATTAAACCAGTAATCCATACTGGTTGATACAAACTGCAAGGCAACAAAGAAGAGAAGGATAGTGGGAATGAGAGTCAGTGAGAGAAAGGAGGCGATGAGTTTGGTTTTGAGTGTACTGCCCAGTTTGTTGATCCTTCTTTCAAAAAGAAGCTCAGCAAGATTTCTGAGTACAAGAAAGAGCACAAACAGGACAAGGAGAACATTTACATTAATCAGTGCAAATATGAGAATATTATTATCGAAAGGCAGTGCAAACTCTTCCTTTAGTAATACACTTTGGAGCCAGATAAAAAAGGGGATAAGAAGAATGCAAAAGAATATTGCACGCCTGACTAATCTGCGTTTCTGGCGTCGTTGCCTGGTTATGTCATGCTGTTTGTCGCTTGCTTCACTTCCGGAAGGAATCTGTTCCATCTCAGTCATTCTACCTTAGGGTTTGCATAAAAATAAATTTGCAAATTTTAAGTGTTGAGGCACCTTCCTGGCAAGGCGCGAAAAAGCAGGAATATCAGGCATATTCCGAGTTTTTGCAACGCCTCCAGGCAGGATGCATCGGCGCTTAAAATGTGAAGTTGTTTTTGCGCGAGCCCTTAATACTTGAATTCGATAGTATGCCAGCCGGTTTTTACATCCCACCAGGAGAAAAAGGGAAGTATGTTATGCAGACTCATGGGAAGTGTTTTTCGGTAGAGTTCTGCCCGTATTTTTATTTTGTAGAGGTTGTCTGGAATCAGTTGTGAGAGCTCTATTACCTCTATTCCATTAATCTCATTTATTATTTTTTGGGCTTCAAGCAGGGACTGGAAAGAATGTGTTTTATTATTCTCCTCTTCAAGGGTAACCTTATAATTCTCTTTGAGAGTGTCGAATATCATAGTGTGTTTCAGTATAAGTGCAGTGACCTGCTCATCCGGTACATTCTCTGCAATCTTGTACAGTTCAATATAGAAAGTGAAATGCAATGGAATACCGCTGTCGAGTATTTCAATCATCTCAGATGTAAAACTGTTTTTAAGAGTTGCAAAGAGAATAAGGTGTTTTGCTGAGGTTGTAGCTGTTAGTTCCTCGACAGTAACTATTCGTTCTGGTGCAGGTTCAGCGTTGATGAATGTTGATAAAAACGTAAGTAATGAGAAAAGAGAGAGAATTATCAGAGTGTTGGAAGACATAATCAATTGTATGTAAAAAATAGCTTCATCCATTCGAAAAAAGAAAGAAGCCCGATGTGATTCCTTTACCAGTGCAGATTGCTGTAATTCACCTGATTAGTACCTTATTATTGTAACCCTGTCAAAATATTGTAACCCTGTCAAAAAAAGGAAGAGATGAGCACCCTTATGCAGCCAGACCATAAACTCCGACTTTGAACTGAGGAGAGTATTTTAAAAATCAGTCCACTGGCTGTTCTTGTTTGCTGTGACTGCAGATTCCTTGAGTTTAAATATTTTTTCATCCTGAGTGCAAGGGATTTTACTTTCTTGACAATGGTTGCAATCGAGGCTAATGTGCATATGCACGGGAGTTGCCGTATGGAGGGAATTTGGGCAGGCACATTTTTTATACCCATAATGGGTAAAACTGTTCAGGTCGTACCCTGAAATCGGCTGACCACAGGACTGTATGACACTGCTTCGCTGTTATTCAGACGTGTCCCATACTGTGAACAAACCAACAAACTTGTGCCTATGTGAGGCGGTCTGGTCGTCCCAAGATGGCGTGCGGCTGAACAGTCACCATAATGGTTGAAAGTTATGTCACCTAGACCAAAAAAACAGAGAAGATGTGAAGGGAATTTTTGTGGTCGTGCTTTTAAACCTACAGGCACGCCACTAACTGAACTCAAACAGATTTCTTTGCATCGAGATGAACTGGAAGCACTCCGATTGTGTGACAGTGAGGGGATGACCCAGGAGGAAGCCGGGCAGAGTATGGGAGTATCCAGGGGAACTATTCAGCGTATTATTACTATTGCCCGGAAAAAGAGTGCACAGGCATTAACAGAGGGATATGCCCTGGTTTTTGTTGATGAAAAATAAAATCTTTTGATATCAAACCTTGAGTTTTGTCGTTTTTTTAGAGATTTTCTCGGGTTTTTTCAAAAAATATTGCCGGCCACTTTTCCATAAAAAAGTTAAGCATCCATTCACTTTCAGCCAGATGGGTTAAAAATCCCTCAGAATCTCTGGCTAGAGAAACCTGGTTTTTTTGTTCAAATTCTTCCATTGTCTTCTTGTCATCACTGTGTACCCAGCGTGCGGCATGGTAATTCACTCCTTCGTAAACAGCATCCACACCATATTCATTTTTCAGGCGTGCCATTGTCACCTCAAACTGCAGAACACCTACTGCTCCCATAATATAGTCCGCGCCGATAAGCGGCCGGAAGACCTGAATAGCACCTTCCTCTGCCAGTTGGAGTAACCCTTTCTGTAACTGTTTCATTTTTAATGGGTTTTTAAGCAGTACGCGACGAAAATGTTCTGGAGCAAAATTTGGAATACCAGTGAATTTTATTTCTTCTTTTTGAGTAAAAGTATCACCTATCTTAATGGTACCGTGATTGTGTAATCCTATTATATCACCCGGCCATGCCTCTTCGACATTTTCTCTTTCCTGAGCCATGAATATGGTGGCGTTGGAAAGAGTTATGTCTTTTCCGAGACGATGATGTCTGACTTTCATGCCACGGGTGAATTTACCGGAACAGATACGAAAAAAAGCAATGCGGTCACGATGGGCTGGATTCATATTCGCCTGGATTTTAAAAACAAAACCAGAAAAAGCTTCTTCTTTCGGATCAATTTCCCTGGTAACAGCCTGTCGTACCCCCGGGGAAGGAGCCATCTCTACAAAAGCGTCAAGCATTTCCTGAACTCCAAAATTATTTATGGCGCTGCCAAAAAACACCGGAGTCTGACTTGCATTGAGATAGTGGTTGTATTCGAAAGGATTGGCTGCTCCTTCAAGAAGCTCGATATCCTCTCGCAATTCTGCCGTAGCCTGGGTACCCAGTAATGTATCTACCTCCGGATCATCGAGATTTTTAATGAGCACACCTGTCTGATTGAGGAGTGCTTGCCCGGGAGTGAAAAGATGCAGGGTTTTGTGGAAAAGGTTGTACACACCTTTGAACCTCTTTCCCATGCCGATCGGCCATGACAGAGGAGTGCATTCTATCTGCAGTTTCTCCTCAATTTCCCCCATGATATCGAGAGGAGACATACCTTCACGGTCAAGTTTATTGATAAAAGTGATGATCGGGGTGTTACGCATCCGGCATACTTCCATTAATTTTTCTGTCTGCCCTTCGACACCTTTTGCGTTGTCAATTACCATAATGGCGGAGTCCACGGCGGTTAGTACCCTGTAGGTATCTTCCGAGAAATCCTGGTGACCGGGAGTATCGAGTAGATTTACCTCGAAGTCTTTATAGGTAAATTTCATAACAGAAGTGGTAACGGAAATACCGCGTTCCTGTTCAATTGCCATCCAGTCACTTGTCGCGTGCCTCTCCACTTTCCTGGATTTGACTGCGCCCGCCATGTTTATGGCACCACCGAAAAGGAGCAGTTTTTCGGTGAGGGTCGTTTTTCCGGCATCGGGGTGACTGATGATGCCGAAAGTTCTTCGTTTGGCTATTTCTTTATTGAGTTGTTTACTCATAGTTGAATGAAAGGACTTTAATTTATGTATTGAACCTATTATAAAGCAGGCAGAGAAAATCTTGATAAAGTATGTTCTTTTTACAATATTGCAAATTAAAACAGAAAAGATGAAAAATAGACGAACTGTTCTAGTGACGGGTGGCTGTGGTTTTATAGGGGCCAACTTTATCCACCTGTTACTCCGAGAATATACTGACTGGCGGATAATAAATCTCGATAAACTGACATATGCCGGTAATTTAAAAAATCTTCGGTCTGTTTTCGATAGAGAAAATTATCGGTTTGTTAAAGGTGATATCTGTGATGCAGCAACTGTAAATGCAGTTTTTTCCGAAGAAAAGATAGACACTGTTGTTCATTTTGCTGCTGAATCTCATGTTGACAGGTCGATTACCGGTCCTGCGACTTTTATTCAAACCAATATAGTCGGGACTTTCACTCTACTTGAGGCAGCCAGAAAATTTTGGATCGAAAGCAACTTGCAGATTGAAGAGCCGTGTTTTCTGCATGTGAGTACCGATGAAGTGTATGGATCTCTCGGAAAGACGGGATATTTTACTGAAACAACATCTTTTGATCCCAGGTCGCCTTATTCTGCTTCAAAGGCTTCCTCTGATCATCTTGCAAACGCGTACTTTCATACTTATGGCCTGCCTGTGCGAATAACCAACTGTTCAAACAACTACGGGCCATATCAGTTTCCTGAAAAACTCATTCCCTTGATTTTTAATAACAGCATGAGAGGAAAGCCACTCCCTGTATACGGTGATGGGCAGAATGTTCGTGACTGGCTGTATGTTAAAGATCACTGTAAGGCGATTGTAGAGGTAGTTAAAAAAGGAAGAGATGGACATTGCTATAATATTGGCGGTAACAACGAAAAACAGAATATCGAAGTAGTTACACTTATCTGTGATATTCTGGACAAAAAGATCGGTTTGCAGGAATCCGGTGAACCCCGCAGATCTCTCATTACCTTTGTAAAAGACAGGTTGGGACACGATCGGCGGTATGCCATTGATGCAACGAAAATCAAAAAACATCTTGGCTGGGAGCCTGAAATGGACTTTGAACGAGGTATAGAAAAAACAATTGACTGGTATCTGGCCAATCAGGAGTGGGTCACAGGAATTGTTGATGGTTCATATCAGGAATATTA
>JAOZLO010000040.1:0-6968 GCA_029934775.1 Desulfocapsaceae bacterium | reverse complement strand
TGTTTAATTATCACAATCTAAGGTGGATAGCCGTAACCGAAAGTTATCAGTTTTCAGTGTGCAGTTAACAGTTACTGACAACTAACAACTGTAGACTGATAGCTAAGAATATTACTATAATATCAAAGTAATACGGCAAACAATTTTTCTTGTTTTTTCTTACAGAAGTTCAGGAGTAAGGCACTAAATTGAAGATTACTCTAACAGATATTCCGGATGTTCTTGTCGTTGAACCTGATGTATTTGGTGATGATAGGGGTTTTTTCTTTGAAAGTTTTAACCAGGAAAAATGGCAGCGGGCTACTGGGCTGAAGCATGCTTTTGTTCAGGATAATCACTCCCGTTCAGCCAGGGGTGTTTTACGTGGTATCCACTACCAGATAGAACAACCCCAGGGAAAACTGGTCAGGGTTGTGGCCGGTGAAGTTTTCGATGTAGCTGTTGATTTACGAAAAACATCTCCCACTTTCGGCAGCTGGGTCGGTCAGCTTCTGAGCTCGGTAAACTTTAAACAATTCTGGATTCCAGAGGGGTTCGGGCATGCCTTTGTTGTTCTTTCAGAGAGTGCTGAGGTTCTTTACAGGACAACTGATTTCTGGGCTTTGGAACATGAACGCTGTATCGTCTGGAATGATCCCGAATTAAATATATCCTGGCCCATAGATTTTTCTCCGGCTCTCTCGCAAAAAGACTGTGAAGGACTTTTGTTTAAAAATGCAGATATTTATGAATGATGATCTCGTAAAAACCTAGATCGAGTCTTCTGCATGACATAGTGGACGGTCTGGCTCGGGGAGAGCTTTGTTGAAGACGGTCCTGATCGTATATAAAACTCTTCATTTTTGCCGATATTGAGGAATATAGGTGAGGATACTGGATTGCATTCGACCATCAGCACTTCTTTATCTTCAATTTCAACAACTGTTGTTGTAAGAAAACTGGAAAATTCTGCACCTATATGGTGATTTATAAGGTTTTTTACATGGAGCAGACTCTTATCTCTGTTTGCAAAACCATCCTGTTCAAGTCCTGATATTTTTCCCGCATCATCAATACCAATAAGCAGGACTCCACCTGCAGAATTTAAAAAAGCAACGACTGCTTTCAGCCATGCCAGCTCAATTTCTTTGCCCTTTTTTCCAGTTTTCAAGTTTGTTCGTATTGTGGATTTAAACTCAATAGTTGCTCCTTCCCCTCTGTTGATATAGTTGTTCAGCCGTACAATCGGTGCAGGAGTTGGCACTGCACGGTGTAGGCGGCCTGTTTTCCGTAAAATAAGGTAGAGTATGCCTGAGCCGCCTGCAGCGAGGATTAAATCAAGTATATCTATTTGAAATAACTTTGAATTGATACTGCTTAAGAACTCTTTTTCAGGAACAGCGACCCCGAGCCAGAAGAGAGGATTCTCAGGAGTGAGGGGCTGAAATGATGCAAGCCATCGCTGCTTCCCTTTAAAAGAAATTACAGGGGAGTTGTGAGGTCGTCCTTTTACCTGCCATGCCTGTAAAACTCTATCCATAATCTGTTCAGAGTTTTTTGCCGAACCGGGGTGGTTGATATCGCTTGCAATTCGGAAATCCGTCGATTTGTTGACCAGAAAAATTATACCCGGGCGTTTTTTATTTCGGAGACTGAGGAACTGCTGAATATTTTTGATCGGTATATCCAGACCAAATACTGCAAAGTCAGAAGTCGAGGGCAGTTGCCACGATATGGCCGCAGTAACACCCGGTTCATTCGAGTCCGATAAAGTGTGGATTAAAGACCAGCGCACCTCGTTATCTGTATCTGGAGGGGAAAACCAGACTGTTTTTCGGGGGTCATATGTGCTTTTTTTTTGCCATAGTTCGAGATGTTGCTCAAACGAGGCCCATCGTATGAAATGCAGAGAACGCTCTGCCTTTTTTGTACTTTGTGATTGTCGTGTTATCCATCCCCTGACATCTTTATAGAGGAAATATTCATTTCCCGTGTCTCTGGCCAGAACAAGTCCACTTATACTGGCCTGGTTCTCAAGCAGAGGGAAAAAAATCCTGTTGAGGTCTATAATATTGTCATATTTGAGAACTCCGTTTTCTCCCCATTCTTTCACAATATTGAGTTGTTCTGAAACCGAGATGAAATATGATCGAATTTCATCAAGTTCAATGTCGCTGATTTCTGACATGAGAGCCGGTGCAATATCAGTTTTTACTTTCAGATACTGATAAATGTTCATGGCTGCTAATATGAGTATAAAAGTAGCCAGTGTCAGGAGTATTGATGGTATGTTTTTTCGTTTATTCATCAAGAGGCGCATTGCAGATGTATGCTATGGAGACGATTATTGTTTATGGTTTGTAATAGGGAATCCAGCGCTGGATAGTTCTTGTAAGTATATTTTTATCTGATAAAGATTTAAGATAATTGTTGGCTGCATCGAGTAATTCCCGATCTTCAGGGTGCACTCCCCATGCAAGGTATTCCCTGGTCAAAGGAAGAGTGACAGGGAAGAGGCCTTCATCAGTGTACATTGACGCCAGATATAAATTTCCGGGTAGATCATAGACAAATGCATCAATTTTATTGGCTAACAGGGCTTTGACTGCTTTTGTCGATGTCGGGAATTGTGTTCTTGCACCTCTGGCCTTTATGTCCTGGATAAAAAAATCACCCGTAGTGCCCGTTACAGTGCCTATTCTTATAGATGGATTCAACAGGTCAGTCATTCCTGTAAGAAATTTATTTCTGTCAACACGCCGTATAAGGGAGATTTGACCCGAAGCTATGTATGGGTCGGCAAAAGCAATTCTGTATTTACGGGAGTTGGTTATTGTCATTCCGGACATGATGATATCTGTTTTTCCACTCAGAAGAGAAGGGATCTGATCCTTCCAGTTGACTTGAATCAGCTTCAGTGGTCGACCCGTAAACTCTGCCAGTCCTTTTGCCATATCAGCTTCAAGGCCAACGATTTTGTTGTTTTCTCTATAAGCAATGGGGGGGGAGTTTGTAGATATACCGACCCGCAGGACTTGAGTCGTATTATCAGTATGCAAACTGTTTTGTGATGCTGTTTTTGTGCAACTGATGGTAAAGGTTATCAGGATTAGAAGGAAGGCATATTGTCTCATAGTATTGTCCTGGTATGTGTTAGAACACGGCGCCCCTTGGGGCAGGTGCGCTGCGGCTGGGATATCTCATAGCGGATACGTTCATGACAATAGTTGATCTCAGGTTCAAATTCTACGTTTATTTATGATTATTTTTTCAGATTCTGAGGAGTTGTTCAACTATCCCGATGGTAAATTATTACAGGAAAACCATTTCTATTAACGTTCTGTATCTGTTTTTGTATGGGGGGTGGAAATTTTTACTGTTCGTAATTATGATTCATCGCAGAAAACAATTTTGTTCATTTTTTTAAAGAGATTTTCGAGTTCGAAGTCTACGCTTATCCCTTGTTATTTATGACAGAGTTTTAGGAGTAAAATACTAATGGAAAAAATTACAGTTGAAAATCCCGTAGTAGAGTTGGATGGTGATGAGATGACACGGATCATCTGGCAATTTATAAAAGATAAACTGATTTTCCCATATCTTGATCTGGAGATTCAATACTATGACCTGGGCATCGAGAAAAGGGATGAAACCGATGACAAGATCACAGTTGATGCGGCATATGCCATATTAAAAACTGGTGTAGGGATAAAATGTGCCACTATCACTCCTGATGAGGGACGGGTAAAAGAATTTAGTCTCAAGGCAATGTACAGATCTCCTAATGGAACAATTCGTAACATTCTTGGAGGTACTGTTTTTCGGGAACCGATTGTAGTTAAAAATGTGCCGCGTCTGGTAACTACATGGAAAAAACCGATCTGTATCGGTCGGCATGCCTTTGGCGATCAATATAGAGCAACAGATTTCGTGGTGAAGGGGAAGGGCAAACTCACCGTAACTTTTGCACCTGAAGATGGAGGCGATGTGCAGACTTTCGAGGTGTACGATTTTCCGGGAGGCGGTGTGGCGATGACTATGTACAATACAGATGAGTCTATATATGGTTTTGCTCATTCATGTTTTAATCAGGCCATTAGCAAAAAATGGCCACTTTATCTCTCTACCAAAAATACGATTTTAAAACAATATGACGGCAGGTTTAAAGATATTTTTGAGGAAGTGTATGAAGAAAAATATAAAACCAGGATGGACGAGCTTGGCATTGTATATGAACACAGGTTGATTGATGATATGGTTGCCTCAGCCCTTAAATGGGAGGGAGGGTTTGTCTGGGCCTGTAAAAATTATGATGGAGATGTGCAGTCAGACACACTTGCCCAGGGGTTTGGTTCATTGGGGCTGATGACCTCTACCCTGGTTACTCCGGATGGTAAAACCATGGAGGCTGAGGCTGCCCATGGTACTGTAACTCGCCATTATAGAGAACACCTGAAAGGAAACCCCACTTCAACAAATCCGATTGCATCAATTTTTGCCTGGACAAGGGGGCTTGCTTTTCGGGGGAAACTTGATCAGAACCAGGCTCTGATCACCTTTTGCGAAACTTTGGAAAAAGTGTGTGTAGAAACGGTGGAGAGTGGAAAAATGACCAAAGATCTGGCTTTATGCATCCATGGTAGAGAAATGACTGAAAACGACTATCTCAGCACAGAGCAGTTTCTTGCAGCACTGGATGAAAATTTTCAGAAAGCGCTGAATGGCTGATGCAGGTTTATTAGTTGCAGGCCTGGCCGGCGTTAGTCCCCTACTGCAAGCTGGAGGATCGAAAGAAGTAAGTCCCTGTTATTCTCCTGTTGATTGAGCATGATGACAAAAGGCAGGAGTCTGGTGTTATGAACTAGAAAACCACCATAGCAGAATACATCACTGAGGGTGCCGCTTTTTAAAAAAGTTTTTCTCCTGTTATTTAACAGATCCGCATAGGGTCGAAAATGCTCAACTGCTTTGAGCAGTCCAGCAGGAGAAATCCTGTTTTTTCTCGATAAACCTGATCCTTCCACCAGATAAAACTCCTCTTCAGATAGCTGTAGTTTTTCTCTAATATATATATCGAACAGGCGGCGAGATTTTTCCCAGTTTGCCGGGAAGCCGTATGAAACAGCTCCACAGGCAAGAAAAAGCTGATTTGCTATGTAATTGTTGGAGTACTTCAGACAGGATCTGACAATATCCAGTAAGGTTTTTTCGGATTTGTGGATATAGACCACACTCAGATGGGCAGGAGTACAGTCTTCCTGGAATTCATTTTGGATTGTGATACCGGCAGTCCTGAAGAATGCTGTGATTAGTTCCCCGGTATATCGTAGTGAGGGGGAAAGGAGTGTTTTCCTCTGTAAGGTATTGACATTAACGCGGTGAGAACCGGGAGAAAGAGTCCTACCTATCTCATGCATTATTGGAATTTCCGGGGTTTGCACTTCCCCTGACATACTGGAGCCGTCGGCTGAAATGAAAATGGGTACGCTGTTGAAATTGACAGCCAGTGCGCCATTTGGGGCATCGTAGGGATTGGTGGAGTGACCTGCGCCATCAGCTAAAGAGTCAATGGCGTAGGCAGTCTCATCAAGGCGTATGGAGGAGATTTTTGTAACACCCCGGTTATACAATTTTACTGCAATAGTTTTGAGGACTTCGGAGGTGAGAAAAGGATCACCGTATCCTTTTATATAGAGATTCTGTTTCTCGTCGAGGAAAAAATGGGTTTCAAAGCGGTACTTTTCTCCCAGAATTTCAAGAGCTGCAAGACAGGTGAGAATCTTCAGAGTTGAGGCTGGAATAAAGGGTTCTCTTTCTCTATATTGAAGATTTTTCAATCCATTCTTGACGATGAAGCCGCCATTGTCAATGAGATGAGCAAGGTTTTCGGTTTCTGCAGAGGTAGAAATATTCAGCGGGCAGAGAAGGCTGCAGAGAAAAAAGAGCGGCAATATTTTTGCCAGATAATTCAAACGTATAGGAATTTTCATTTTTTAGACAGACGCAAGGTTGTTATCCCTAAGCCTTTAAACCTTTACGCCCTTAAGCCTGCCCCGCAGGGCATTATGGTTTGATTTATGGTGCACACGAGCTATCCATAGTAGTCCAACTGGTTTTAAGAATTGAAGTTCCCAAGGCTGTATCCTTATCCAGCCTGGTAATATGGAGCAAGGCCTCAATCGGTTTTATACCGGGCATACTGCTTATATTCATGGTTTCCAGTTCGATTGTATTGGGTTGAGTACAGCTTATACTGTTTATAAGGGGGCGTATATCAAGTGATTTTATTTTTCCTTTGCGGCTCCGTTTAATAATAAAAGTTTCACTTTGAGAAAATATATCCACCAGCTCTCTTTCCCGGTCGGTTAAGGGTCTAGCCAGGGTCAAAGTATAAGATACAAGGATTCTCTGGGGAATTTTCCCTGGATGTCTTTTGATTAAGGTTACATTCAGCCCCGGTGGTAATTTGCTGTTCAGTCTCTGTACAGTTTCCTCCACGTGTGAAAGCGGCTCCGGTAGATCCATGATTAAAAATTCAGCAAGACTTTCTGTTCCTACGGCCAGGGCAGGACCAAAGGATATTTTGGGAGAAGGGTTGAAGCCCTGGCTGTAGTGTGTTTTTATCTCTGCACGTCGCAGGGCTCTGAAAAAAACCTGCAATATTTCCAGGTGTCCCAGGAAACAAATTTTTCCAGTACGTGAGTAGTGCACAATGTACCTATTGTGAAGTTCATTTTGTTTCGGGACTTCTTTCGTCTGTTCATTTGAGGTACTTATCGAGTCTATACTCTTTCCCGAGCGGTTGTGCACAACCGGAAAAATTGTTTCAAAATCACATAGGCCACATTTTTGACATGCGTGATATCTGCAGTCAGGAGTGTAAACCTCAGATCCGGCCTTCTCTAATTCTTCTTGCAGGACTCGGGTGTCCACACCGGGTTGCAGGTGATGCCCTGGCAGGATTTCATCAATCTTTCTTGCCCGCAGAT
>JAOZLO010000349.1 GCA_029934775.1 Desulfocapsaceae bacterium | reverse complement strand
TCAAAGAGAGTAAATTCCGAGAGGATCTTTTTTACCGCCTTGAGGTCCTCACCCTGCGCATGCCCTCTCTTATTGAAATGGCAGAAGATATCCCTCTGCTTGCCAACCACTTTCTCAAAGAGGCCGGGATTGAATTGAACAGCAGTGAGAAATCATTCTCTGAAACTGCTCTGGAACCTCTGTCACAACACCGCTGGCCCGGCAATATCAGAGAACTGCAGAATGTTATACGGCGCGCTGTTCTTTTCTGCTCGGGTCCTGTTATTGACAAAAACCACCTTATGCTAGGGTCATCACTGTCAAATTCTACTCCAGCTACGGGCCAGGAAGGGAATATGGTGATAGAACCCTATAAAGAAGCCAAGGAAAGCTGCCTTGATTTCTTTACACGGCAATATGTCTATAAGCTACTCAAACAATGCAATGGCAACGTCTCTCAGGCAGCCCGATTGTCACACCTCACCAGAGCAGCCCTGCAAAAAATAATCCGTCGCTATGATATTGATGGTAAACAGTTCAGATAATAAGGTGCATTGTCTCATGACAATATGTAACTATCAATTTATTTTTTAGACCCATATTTTATAGGATGGGGAAGAATTGAATCTAAGCAAGATTGCCGGTTGCAAGAACTATCGATATCAGACTAACTGTAAGTGAAGATGTTTCCCGTTATGTTTAGATCTGACCATGCCCAATAAACTTACAAGAAAAGGAGCGTTCTGGCACTTTTAAATATTCAATATTCTTTCCGAAAAACAAACAGTAAATGGAGCATTTGAAATTATTGATGCTTCCAGAGAATATTGGAGCAAGGGTCTACCTGTATGCTTTAATTCCTCTAGCCTGTAATGTTGTAAATCCAGTGCCATGGAATTTCTGTGGCCATCAAACCGGCTATCCCACTCTGAGCGTACCCCCTGATATAACAATCTCGTTCGGATATTTTGACAAGCGAGAATAATCGTCCGAATTTCATTAGTTGTTAGGCATAAATGCCTACAAATTATTCCCCACCCTCAACCGATAATAGACTGTCTTCTCTATCCTCAGAAGAATTCTCGCTTCTTTTTTTTAAATATTCTGTGAAATCAGGGTGCAACTCTTCAATTACTCTTTGAAACCACACGAACTGGTCTGCACCAATCCTTCCTTGTCTTTCAATTAGCCAACCCTCAAGATGATTGAATAACTGCCTGTTAACCAATGGAGCAATGTTTGTTTTATTATCGGAGAATTTTTCTTTCTTTTCAGGGAAGGGCTCGCCCTCGCTGTCTTCTAGCCAATTCCTATCACAACCAAAAAACCCGGAAAGCTTTACAATTGTCCTCCGTAGAGGTTTTACGTAGCCTTTTGTCCATCCGTTAACTCTTGACCTGCGTATACCGATCTCTTTAGCAACATCCTTTTGACCAATATTTTTTTCATTCATAACGTACTGTAATCGCAACCTGAAATTATTCATAGTGACTATATAAACCTATGTTGTGAGGAGTGAAACAAGACACTGTTTAAGGCGTCAAACGACTCTTCTTGTTGCCATGGTATATTCCTGTCCCTCCAGCAATATTACTAGACTTCCCTCTGTTACTCTTTTTTTGATCTCCTCCAGTCCCATGGTGCCACGGGGTTTACATCAGCCCATAAACCCAATGCCATTACTTCGAGCTTGTCTTTCTAATTTTAACCAATCATCGCAAAATGATTTCTTGCAATATCTCTGGTACTGCCATGCAAAACCATTTCTAATTATTTCTCGATTAACATTAGCTCCTGCGACAAACACCACCCCAACACTCCGACCATACTGGTCAGTGTCGTAAACTTCTACCTCTACTGCCTTCCCGGCGGCAAGGTTAGCAGTAAATTTTTTAGCCTTCTTACCGTATGCCTGGGATTTTTCCGGTGTGTCGATACCGTATAAGCGGATCTTATGCTGCCTTTTGCTGCTGTCTAGTATTGTGATTGTGCCACCATCAGCAACGCTGACAACTTTGCCGGAAAGAACTTGTGATAGGGTAGGGAAGGATATGAATAAAAGACAAAGAACGAATATCAGGAGTGGTGTTTTTCTGGATGACATTTAGTGCTGGCAGCTATCATTTACTTCGTTTATCGTATTATTCATATGACACAGGGAGGAGTGGTTTTGCACTTGGTTCAAATAGAGTCAATAACCACTTCATCGTCAACATTATTTCAACTACCATACCTTTCAATTCAAAGATATTATGGTAACTTACTGCTCACTCTTATTGGGATAGATATCAGGAAACAGAGTCTAACTTGTTAGGTATCAGGGTAATATCAAACCTTGTTTTATAATGTACTGACGCAGCATTCTGTGGTGTCAAATTTTGACAGGTTCAGCGTGCCTTGAATAAATATAGTCCAATTCCAAGGGTAAGCTTAAATGAGTCTTAAGCGGAAATATAAAAGAACACTTTCTCCAAATTATACCCTATATGAACAGGCTGTTGACCTGTATTTATATGAGAATAACCCAGATAAAGCTCTTCGCATTCTTTTGAAACTTGCAAAAGCCAATTATAATAAGGCGTTCGGTGAGATTGGAGTTATCATATACAGGGAGAAACATGATATCGAAAAAGCGGAAAAATGGTTTGTGAAGGCTGAAAAAGTAGGCGCATTACTGGAAGAAGCAACTTATGAATATGGTATGCTCCACTATCTGGAAAAAGACGATTGGGAAACAGGTCTCTCTTATTTATTCAAAGCGGCTGAGCAAGGATATAAGCTCGCGTATGGAGATATAGCTACCATTCTGTATCTTCATAAGTCTGATATCAATGAGGCAGAAAGATGGTTTGAAAAAGCCGAAAAAGAAGAATGCATTCTCGCACCAGCCGCATTTTTTTACGGACAGCTCTTGATGCTTGAAAGAGATGACTGGGAGAAGAGTGAAAAGCTTTTTAAGCAATCAGCTAAGGAAGGTTTTATCCCTGCTTATGCCGAATACGCTTCTGTTTTATACATCAACAAGAATAATGTGGATGAAGCTGAGGAATATTTTAATAAAGCAGAAGAGAATAATTGTCTACCTGCTCCACATGCCTATAACTACGGAGAGTTACTGATTAAAGAAAGAAACGAAGTTGAGAAAGGAAATAAGTATTTGGATTTGGCAGAAGCTGATGGATACTAAGAAGAGTGAAAAGTCCAAAACAATCGGCTTATTTTTTAACCACGAATCGCCCAATAGGGTAGCCGGGGATTTCTAGCCCCCATCTCCCACAACATTCAGCATGCAAATCCACACAGGGCGTAATTTAATACTCAAGAGATCTGTAAATTACCAAGTAAACAATGAAGGAGGCAGAGTGAAGAGTCTTCAAACAGCAGTAACTGCAAAAGCAGCACTTCTGGCGTGGGTGGTGATGATTTGCACTGCAAGTCAAGTAATGGGGGCTGACTTACAGAAGGGGATTGATGCTTATGAAAAAGGCGATTATGCGACTGCACTTGAAGAATTTAAACCTCTGGCTGAGCAGGGATATGCCGATGCTCAATTTGGTTTAGCATTGATGTATTACGAAGGCACAGGAGTACCTCAAGACCATAAGGAAGCAATCAAGTGGTATACAAAAGCTGCCGAGCAGGGAGATGCTGATGCTCAGTATAGTTTAGCTTGGATGTTCGACAGAGGTAAAGAAGTATCTCAAGACTACAAGGAAGCAGTTAAATGGTACACCAAGGCAGCTGAGCAGGGACATGCTTCAGCTCAGTATAATTTAGCTTGGATGTATTACGATGGAGAAGGAGTATCCCAAAATTTTGTTCATTGTTATGTGTGGAACAGTTTGGCTGCGGCATCAGGACATAAGACTGCAATTATAAACCAAGAGATAGTTGCCAAGAGATTATCATCACAGCAACTAGCCGAAGCTCAGCAATTGGCTGCCAAGATTCAGTACGAAATAGATAACAAAAGCCCATCTCCAAACTAGGAATCTAAACAGAGGGCAACTGGTGTGTGAAAAGGATCGTCTCAGGAGTGGGTGATTGTTCTCACATGAGCAG
>JAOZLO010000348.1:1305-4043 GCA_029934775.1 Desulfocapsaceae bacterium | reverse complement strand
TTAAAAATGCGGCGAATGCAATGGTGAGAGAAGGGAGACTGATGTACTGGTCTTCCGGATCTACTACTATGTACGGCATTCCGAGTCGCATTCAGAAAGAGGAATAAGAGTAAAAAGATTTTGTTTAATATGTAAGTATCGCAAGGGCCCTGAGAATTTTCTCAGGGCCCTTGTTGTTTAAAAAGACAGGCTGAAGGCTGAAGACTATTAGGAAAAAGGCGAAGAAAATTTCCCCTAATAGTCCTCAGCCCATAGCCTTGCAGTTACTTAATATCTATAATAGTCAGGTTTGTAGGGTCCTTTTACCGGTACACCGATATATTTAGCCTGCTCTTCAGTGAGCTCAGTCAGATGTACGCCTATATTTTTAAGATGGAGTCGTGCAACCATCTCATCGAGTTCTTTTGGCAGGAAGTAGACCCTGTTTTCATATTTCGACGGGTTGTTCCATAACTCAATTTGTGCCAGCACCTGATTGGTAAAAGAACTGCTCATTACAAAGCTTGGATGGCCGGTGGCGCAGCCAAGATTAACCAGCCGACCTTCTGCCAACAGGATGATTTTTTTACCGTCGGGGAAGATGACATGGTCAACCTGGGGCTTAATATTGTCCCATTTAAGATCTCTTATCCCGGCAATGTCAATCTCTGAGTCAAAGTGGCCTATATTGCAGACAATAGCCTGATCAGGCATCTGCTCCATGTGGGTTCTGGTGATCACATTGAGATTGCCAGTACAGGTGACGAAAATGTTACCTGTAGGTGCTATCTCTTCCATGGTCACTACCCTATACCCTTCCATGGCTGCCTGCAGGGCGCAGATAGGATCAATCTCGATGATAAATACTGTTGCCCCCATGCCGCGAAGAGCCTGCGCACATCCTTTGCCCACATCTCCGTATCCAACAACCACACATTTTTTACCGGCAATCATGACATCGGTGCCTCTTTTAATGCCATCTATCAAAGACTCACGGCAGCCGTACAGGTTGTCAAATTTAGATTTTGTGACGGAATCATTAACGTTAAAGGCAGGGCACTGAAGACTTCCGTCAGCAGCCATTTCCGCGAGTCGATGGACACCTGTCGTCGTCTCTTCACTGATACCACGGATATTTTTTAATTCTTCCGTGTATTTCTCGTGCAGAACGAGTGTCAGGTCGCCGCCGTCGTCGAGTACCATATTCGGATGCCAGTCATCGGGACCGAAGATAGTCTGATCGATACACCACCAGAACTCCTCTTCCGTCTCCCCCTTCCAGGCAAAAGTGGGGATCCCTGCTGCTGCCATCGCTGCTGCGGCATGATCCTGGGTGGAAAAAATATTGCAGCTTGACCAGCGAACCTCGGCACCCAGTTCCACCAGGGTTTCCATAAGAACGGCGGTTTGAATCGTCATATGGAGACATCCCCCGATCCGGGCTCCTTTAAGAGGAGCTTCATCTTTATATTTTTTACGCAGAGCCATGAGACCGGGCATTTCAGTTTCTGCAATCTGGATTTCTTTTCGTCCCCAGTCCGCCAGGGATAAGTCGGCTACTTTATAATCTGCAGGTGATTCATTCATAAGTTATACCATCAGTTTAGAATTATTATATTGGCTATATATAATCAGTTACCATAATTACTTTATTTCTCAGGTTGCTCATCCTTTAAGCCCCTAAGAGCTTCAGCTTTTTTACCCAATGTTAGCTGCGTCACGAAGTAAATCTGCCTTGTCAGTTTTTTCCCAGGTGAAGTTGTCAAGTTCACGGCCAAAGTGCCCGTAGGCTGCAGTTTCCCGGTAGATAGGTCGAAGCAGATCCAGTTGTTGGACAATTGCCTTAGGACGGAGATCAAAATGATCAATAATGAGCTGTTTGATAGCATCACTGGAAATCTTTCCTGTTCCAAAACTGTTTACATTAATTGAAACTGGTTGTGAAATACCAATGGCATAGGCAATCTGTACTTCAATTTCATCAGCAAGACCTGCGGCAATTAAATTTTTCGCAATATATCTGCCATAGTAGGAGCTGGAACGATCAACTTTGGATGGATCTTTACCGGAAAATGCTCCTCCTCCGTGAGAACCTTTACCCCCATAAGTATCAACAATAATCTTACGTCCTGTTACTCCGCAATCCCCTACCGGTCCACCAATGACAAAACGTCCGGTGGGATTGATAAAAAATTGAGTCTTCTCATTTATCATGTGGGAGGGAAGGGTCGGTTTGATGATCTCTTCCATAACCCCTTCCTTGAGGTCTTTGTAGTTTACACTTTCTTCATGCTGGGTGGATAGAACTACAGTATTAATAGAAGTGGGCACATTATCAATATATTGTATGGTTACCTGGCTTTTAGCATCAGGGCGGAGCCATGGAAGGGATCCTGCCTTGCGGACATCAGCCTGACGTTTGGTCAGGTGGTGAGCATAGATGATCGGCATAGGCATAAGGACATCAGTTTCGTTACAGGCATAACCAAACATTAAACCCTGATCTCCTGCACCCTGGTCGAGATCAATTCCTGATCCAACATTGACCCCTTGAGCAATATCTGTGGACTGTTTATCGATAGAGGTTATAATTGCACATGACTGTGAGTCAAAACCCATGTCTGATGAGTTGTATCCGATGTCTGAAATAGTTTTCCGTACTACTTTGGGCATATCGACCCAGGCCGATGTGGTTATTTCACCTGCAATAATCGCCATTCCAGTAGTGACCATGGTTTCACAGGCAACCCTGGCAACGA
>JAOZLO010000348.1:0-1295 GCA_029934775.1 Desulfocapsaceae bacterium | reverse complement strand
TGCAATTTTATCGGGGTGCCCTTCCGACACTGACTCGGAAGTAAAGAGGTAGTCTGACATTGAAAGCTCCAGTGAGAATTAAAAAAGAATATGATTTGTTCGGTCCAAAAAATACTCACTTTATCCCTAAAATCAAGGAAAGAGAAGATAAAGAATGGATGATCTGTTTCGATGTATAGAAATGGATGAAATCGTTATCTAAAACAGTAGGAATTGATTTATGTCTATAGAAGCGGCAAAGGAAGTCCTTTTAATTGAAGAGCAGGGGTTGGCGGCAGTTCGTGACAGAATTGGTGAAGAATTTGTGAAGGCAGTTGAGGCTGTCCAGATAAGTAACGGCAGACTGGTGATTACCGGTATCGGGAAATCTGGTCTTGTCGGGAAAAAAATTTCCGCTACCTTAAACAGTACAGGAACGCCTTCTTTCTTTCTTCATCCTGTAGAGGCGATGCATGGAGATCTTGGTATGGTGATGGCGAGTGATGTGATTCTCGCGATTTCTTACTCCGGGGAAACCAATGAGTTGAACGGCTTGCTCGTCAGCTTGAAAAAAAGAGGCAATGCAATCATTGCTATGACAGCAGATTGCCACTCTTCTCTTGCCAGATCAGCGGACATTGTTCTGGATATCAAAGTGCCTAAAGAGGCTTGTCCTCTGGGGTTGGCTCCTACAGCGAGTACCACGGCAACACTGGCACTGGGGGATGCCCTTGCAGTAGTTTTGTTGAACCGGAAAAAATTTCAGGTAGAAGATTTTCGCCAGAATCATCCGGGTGGTAGTTTGGGAGAGCGGCTGAAAGTCAAAGTGTCGGAGGTAATGCTGGTCGGAAAGGATATTCCCGTGATTTCTCCTGATGATACAGCCCTCAAGGCAATTGAGGAACTGAACATAAAGAACAAGGGTGCGGTTCTGGTAATTGCAGAGAATAATGTTGTGCTGGGTATTGTGACCGATGGAGATATTCGTCGAATTGTTATGATGGCTGCAGAGAGTCTTGAACGAATCTCTACAGCTGAATTGATGACCAAAAATCCAATTTGCATAAATGGCAATCAGATGGCAGCTGATGCGCTCAGTATCATGCAGAAGCACGAGATAACCGCCCTGCCGATAACGGATGAAAACGGTTGCATGGAGGGAATGCTGCACCTGCATGACTTGCTCGGGAAGGGGGAATTTCGGTTTTTGGTTTAACTGTCTTATAACTACTGGCTTCCGGAAGAAAGTTTCCAGGTCCCGTTCTTTTTGTCATACGCATAATATATGACTAAAAAGAGGCGGCGGCCTCTGTTTG
>JAOZLO010000347.1 GCA_029934775.1 Desulfocapsaceae bacterium | reverse complement strand
TTCTAACCAGTGAAATTTTTTCAATAAGGAATCCTGAAAAAGCCCTGAACCTGGCAAAGGAGGCAGCGTCTCTGCAGACCGAAGGATATATCCTTGACACTTTAGCCACTGCATATTGGGCCAACGGCTTAGTCGAAGAGGCAGTTCAAATAGAGAGGCAGGCTATAGCTGTGGATGAAGGAAAGAAGCTGTTCTATCAGGCAAAGATCGCTAAATTTACCAGCGAGTCTTATGTGGAAGTTGAACGTGAAACAGATGAATAATGGGTAGTCGAGCAGTTGATAAGCACCATCCTGTAACCAGGGTATAAACTCCGACTTCGAACAGAGGAGTGTGTGTTGAAATTATATGGCTATAATACCACCAAGGTACTATACCCCACCTTGTGGGGCGTTAGAGATTTTTAAAAGGGAATGGAAAAGACAATGCCTGAATTGGGAGCACATGAATCAGTAAGTGGTGGGTTGCATCTTGCTTTTGAGAGAATTAAGCAGGTGGGTGGAGATGCTCTGCAGATTTTTACCCGTAATCAGCGTCAGTGGGTTCCAGCGGAATTAAAAACGGAGGAAATCAGACTTTACAGGGAGGCTCATCAAGAAAGTGGTAAGATGACGGTAGCTTCTCATGGATCCTACCTGGTGAACTTTGCCACAGCGAAAGAAGAACTGTTGAAAAAATCCACTCATGCATTTGTCCTTGAACTGCAGCGATGTCAGCAGCTTGGGATTCCATATGTGGTGCTGCATCCTGGTTCCCATGGGGGAGATGGTGTAGAAGTTGGGCTTGACCGTTTTGTTGCAGGGCTTGACGGTGCAATTGAACGGAGCGAAACTGAAGTGGAGGTTTTGATTGAAACCACAGCAGGGCAGGGGACTGGACTTGGCAGGAGTTTTAAAGAGCTCGCTTTTATTTTACAAAATTCTCGTTATTCCAGTCAACTGGGTGTGTGCGTGGATACCTGCCACATTTTTGCAGCTGGGTATGATATACGATCTATTGAAAAATATAATGAAACAATTAAAGAGTTGGATGATCAGGTCGGGCTGCAGCGGGTAAAATTTTTTCACTTGAATGATTCCAAAAAGGAACTGGGGAGTCGTGTGGACAGGCATGAGCATATTGGTAAGGGCGCTATAGGCTTGTCCGGGTTCAAAAACCTTCTCAATGATCCTCGTTTTGGCGATTTACCAATGACCCTTGAAACACCGAAAAGTGATAGTCTTGAGGAAGATAGAGAAAATCTTAAGACTCTCCGCTCTCTTATTGATTGATGCCTTACTCCATAAAGCTGCAATAAAAAACAGATAAGCACCCTTATAAAGCCAGGGCATAAACTCCGACTCCGAGAAAAACTTTAACTGCAGAGGACGCAGAGATGTTTCTCTGTGCCCTCTGTGGTGAGAAAATGTGTTTTTTGGGTTGCGGGTAAAGACTACCTTAGAATTGAAAATGATGATGCATTGAATTTCCTTGCAAGAAAGAGTGTAAAGGTGGAAAATACGACAGGTTTTATTTTTTTTAAAAATCGTATTTTGGGATGGTGATGCAAGAAAAACTTCACGGACGGCAACGAAGTCGAAGTAGAGCTTTTACGAGGACATCCAGGTTGGTTATATGCAATTACTAAATAGTGAGGCTTTATTTGACATCTTGATAGACCAGAAGGTGCTGACTGCCAAACAGCGGCAATTCATCACTCTGGAAAAAGGAAAACAACGTCAGAAACTTTTACGAAGTGTGGACAGGGGGAGTGAGGTCGACAAGAATTATCCTGACATGGTTGAAATAATAACAGCTTTCAACCTCAAAATTCCCGGAAACGATGACAGGATACTTGATGAAGAAACGATTATGCGGGCAGTTGCCAGAGAAAAGAAACTTCCTTTCAAGAAACTTGACCCCCTTGAACTGGATATGGATGTCGCAACCAAGACGATACCGCGTAATTTCGCGATAAGACAGCTTATTTTACCATTTGGCATGGAGAATGGAATACTTGAGGTGGTGGTGTACCATCCGGATTGTCAGGCGGTACTGTCAGATATTGAGCAGGCAAACCAGGTAAAGATCAAGCCTTATCTGGCAACAAAGTCGGATATTAAACGGATTATTTCTGAGTTTTTCGGATTTCAAAAATCGATAAGTGCCGCGGAAGGGTTGTTTGGCATTTCTGCGGGGAGCGGAGCGATCGATATAGGTAATCTGGAGAGGTATGTGAAGATATCTTCTTCCAAGGAAATTACCTCTTCAGATCAGCACATTAAGACAGCCGTAAATCATATTTTTCATTATGCTCTGGAGCAGCGTGCGAGTGATATTCATATTGAGCCAAAACGGGATATCTGTATGGTGCGATTCCGGATAGATGGTGCTCTTCATACTATTTATAATCTGCCCAAAGCTGTACATTCAGCAATTATTTCAAGGATTAAATTTCTCTCCCGTCTCGATATTGCAGAAAAAAGACGGCCCCAGGATGGTCGGATAAAAATCGGTAGTAAAGGTGATAAAGACGTTGAGATACGGGTTTCCACTATACCCGTTGCTTTTGGTGAGAAGGTGGTGATGCGTATCCTTGATTCCAGCATGATGTTTCAGAAGATCGAAAACCTCGGTTTTTCAAAAAGAGACATGGGGGTTTATAACTCTTTTGTTCATTCACCCCATGGCATCATCCTGGTAACGGGACCAACGGGTAGCGGTAAGTCAACCACCCTCTATTCAACGTTGAAGGAGATTGCAACACCGGAGAGGAATATTGTTACAGTAGAAGATCCTATCGAAATGGTGCACGAGGAATTCAACCAGATTGCTGTGCAGCCTCTTATTGATGTGACCTTCTCCACAATTTTACGCAATATTCTGAGGCAGGACCCCGATATCATAATGATTGGTGAGATCCGTGATCACGAGACCGCCAACTATGCCGTACAGGCAGCAATGACAGGTCATCTGGTATTTTCAACCCTGCATACCAATGATGCTGTTTCTTCTATAGCCCGGTTGAGAGATTTGGGTCTGCAGCCGTTTATGATCGCTTCAACTCTTCTTGGCTGCATGGCTCAGCGGCTGGTAAGAAATATTTGTCTCGACTGTGCAGAACAGTTTGAGATGAAAAATGAGGATCTTTTCAAAATGGGTTTTCCTGTCTCGAACACTGGGAATGTCAATCTCAACCGGGGCAAAGGATGCAGGGAGTGCCGGGGAACAGGCTATAGGGGGAGGTGTGGTGTTTTTGAAATATTTCCACTTTCTTCCCAGATAAAGAAAATGGTTGGTGATGAAGCTCATACGCTTGAGATGAGCCAGGTTGCTATTCGTGAAGGAATGACTACATTACGCGAGGACGCCTGGAGTAAGGTCAAGTCTGGTATCACTACTTATGAAGAGGCTTTGCGGGTCACTTCCGTTTGATTGTGGTGATTGTTTTATCTGGAGAATGTGGAAAAGGGACGGAAGCGTGAAATGGGAATAAAGATTGTAGCTAAGAACAAAAAGGCATTTCACGACTATCATATCGATGCCAGATATGAAGCCGGTATGGTACTTTCAGGTCCGGAAGTAAAATCCTTACGGGCTGGTAAGGTTAATCTGCGTGATGGATATGCTAATATTAACTCCCGTGGTGAAATGATGTTGTATAACGTACACATTTCCTTCTATTCTTTCGCCACCCACAATCCGAATGAACCGCTCAGAGTGCGTAAATTGCTTCTCCATAAGCGGGAAATAAAAAAACTTATTGGCAAGTTGAAGGAAAAAGGTCTTGCCCTGATACCGCTGAAGATATACTTTATAGAGAGCGGTAAGGCGAAAATAGAGTTAGGGCTGGCTCGGGGTAAAAGGCAGTATGATAAAAGGGCAGCACTTAAAGAACAGCAGAGCAAGCGAGAACTGCAGCGTGTTATGCGTCATGACAGAAAATAGTTCCCGCTCAGCTATTCCAATAGTGGTGGAAGACAAGTATAGACTTTGACTCAGTCAGTGTTTTTTAAGACACTGCCGTTAGATTAATTTTGAAATTAATGGGGGCGAAACGGATTCGACGGGGATGTGTAAGCTCATTGTTGCATG
>JAOZLO010000346.1 GCA_029934775.1 Desulfocapsaceae bacterium | reverse complement strand
TGCCAAAACCGATTTTTGGTGTCAACGGATCCGGCATGCATACCAACCAGTCTCTTTTTAATCTTGACGGCACCAATGCATTTTTTGACGAGAGTGATGGATTGCAGCTTTCAAAGGTGGCTTACTCATACATTGCCGGCTGCCTGAAGAATGTACGTGATTTTGCAGCGATTACAAATCCGCTGGTCAACTCATATAGGCGCCTCGTGCCCGGGTATGAGGCACCGGTCTATGCAGCATGGTCTGCTTCCAACCGTTCTGCTTTGATAAGAATTCCTGCTGCCCGAGGTCTATCCACCCGTACAGAAATCCGTTGTCCTGATCCGGCCGCTAACCCGTATCTGGCACTTGCGATGATGCTGAACTCCGGCCTCGAAGGAGTGACGAATAATCTTACTCCACCGACTGAGGTTGCAAGGGATATTTACAAAATGACTGCGGCTGAAATGGAAGAAGAGGGTATCAGCGTTATGCCTGCCAGCCTTAAAGAGGCGATCGAAGTGCTGAGAGCCAGCCCAATTGCTAAAGATACTCTTGGAGATCATATTTTCGAGAAATATATTGTAGCAAAAGAAAAGGAATGGGACAGTTTCAGAACTGCGGTTACTGACTGGGAGGTTAAACAGTATCTCACTGCTTACTAATCTGTTTTGATCAAAATCTGCTGTGCAGTTTGCCCGCATGCCTTTATAAGGTATGCGGGCTAGAGCAACAATTCTTGCCAATTCTTTTATTTATAAGTAGTGTCTGCTGTGATATTTGGCCTGTTGTGATACTGAAAATTTTTTAATTTTTAGAGCTTGGTTGTTTCATATGGTCTGGCAAAAAAAAAACAAACAGAAGGTTCTCGCTGCATTCCTGCCGGATCTAACTCGTGAGCGGGGATGGGAAAAACAGCTGGACCTGCACTCTATTTTTCCGCGTTGGCAGGAACTTGTGGGGAGTGAGGTCAGTGACCATGCTCAGCCTCTGAAAATCGTTCGCGGGATTCTGTGGCTTGAGGTTGAAAACTCTTCCTGGCTGCAGCATTTGCAGTATCAGAAGATTGAGTTGCTGGATATTCTCAACCAATCTCTCCGACTGAGCAGGCTGTCTGATATCAAGATGGTTTTACCTGTCGGGAAGAAGAAAAGTGAAAAAGTGTCGGATCGTACCGTGAGTTTTGTTCCTCCGGATGAGAAAAAGATCGCGGCTTTTGAGCAGCAGGTAGGCTGTATTGCGGATGAAAAATGCAGGGAATCGCTAATGCAGTTCTGGTATCTTTCCCATGCATGTAAGATTGAGGATAAGAAGTGACAGCTTAAAAAGCTAACCCACTAATACAATTTTCAAGCAGGCGATGCCCGCAACCCAGGTAAATAGGCTGTAGGTTGTTAGGAAAAGCAAAAGACGGAGAAAAATCTCCCCTAATAGCCTTCAGCCTATAGCCTATTGATTCAGCAGAATAAATATGAGATGATTTTCTTGTTTTTTTATGACAGGATTTAAGCAGTGAGATACTAATAATGCTACACCAAAATATCCTCAGCGCCATAGGCCATACTCCACTTATACGCATAAATCGTCTTTTTAAGAGTGATATTATCGAAATGTATGGAAAACTCGAATCGTGTAACCCCGGTGGCTCAGTCAAAGAGAGAATTTCTCTTTCTATGATTGAAGCAGGAGAGGCAAGCGGAGAGCTGACAGAGGACAAAATTGTGCTTGAGGCTACCAGCGGGAATACGGGGATTGGCCTGGCGATGGTATGCGCAGCCAAGGGATATCGTTGTGTTCTGGTCATGCCTGAATCTGCATCTATAGAACGCCGGAAAATCATGCAGGCCTACGGTGCTGAAATCCTTCTCACTCCAGCCAAAAGATCAACCGATGGCGCGATAGAAAAGGCGTATGCCATGGCCAGGGAGTTTTCTGACCGATATTTCCTCACCGACCAGTTTAATAATGAGGCGAACTGGCGGGCACATTACGATCGAACTTCACCTGAAATCTGGGAACAGACTGGAGGGAGGGTGACTCATCTGGTGGCCACCTTGGGTACTTCGGGCACCGTTATGGGGCTATGTGCCTGGTTTAAAGAATTTCAGCCCCATGTGAAGATTATTGCTGTAGAGCCCCGTCTGGGACATAAAATCCAGGGGCTTAAAAATATGAAAGAGTCGTATAGGCCTGGAATATTTGATAAAAAAATACCTGATAAAGTGGTGCCGATTGACGATGAACCCGCTTTTTCCATGGCCAGAAATCTTGCAAGACAGGAAGGCATACTGGTAGGGATGAGCAGTGGGGCGGCCATGTCAGCCGCAATCGATTATTGCGAAAAGCTGGAGAGCGGATTGGTGGTTGTCATGTTGCCTGACGGAGGCGAACGTTATCTGAGCACACCCCTTTTTACTCCTCCAAAAAAGGAGGAGAAAAAAAACCAGCTCTTTTTCTATAATACTATGAACAAGAAAAAGGAATTGTTTGTTCCTGAGCAGGAGGGGCTGGTGACTTTTTATTCTTGTGGGCCGACTGCGTATGAACTTGCTGATTTACAGCTTTGTCGCAGATTCATTGTCTCTGATCTGATTTCACGCGCTCTGGAGGCTAAGGGGTTCCAGGTGGATTCATATATGAATTTTACCGATATTGATGACAGGACAATTGAAGGTGCTGTAAAGGCTGAACAACCGCTGGAAGAATTTACTCAGAGCTATATCGATAGTTTTCTTGAGGATATCGACGCCCTTGGAGTTAAACGGGCAAAAGCATACCCGAAAGCATCTGAATATATTTCCGACATGATTGAAATGTCCCATGAGCTTCTGCATAAGGGATTTGCCTATGAAAAACATGGGTCTATATATTTTGATATATCAAAGTTCAAAAAATATGGCAGACTTTCCGGTATTGATCTTGGCAAGATCCAGCTGGGAAAGACTGTTGATCTTGACAATTATGAAAAAGATAATCCCCGGGATTTTACCCTGCTCAAGCGGTCGACTCTTGGAGAACTGAAAAGGGGGATTTTTTTTGAGACAGACTGGGGGAATGTGAGACCAAGCTGGCATGTGGAGTGTTCAGCAATGGCCACCAGGAATATTGGCCCTACAATGGATATTCATACCTCGAGCAGAGATCTTATTTTTCCACATCATGAAAATGAAATTGCCGTTGCAGAAGCTCTTACAGGTAAGCCTCTTGCCAATTACTGGCTTCACTCCGAACTGGTTGTGGTTGATTCTAAGAAGATGTCCAGAGAGGCGGGAAACAGGGTCACTCTCAAGGATCTTGTTTCCAAAGGTTATACAGCTCGTGAAGTGCGTTTTATGCTTCTCTCTGTACATTACAGGAAACCGCTCAATTTTTCCTATAAAAGGCTTGAGAGTGTTCGTACTGCACTCAGGCGTCTTGACGAATTTACCTGCAAACTGAACTGCCTCCCTCCTGGGATACCGCATCCCGAAGTAGCGGCCTTTGTCTCAACAATGGAAAAGCAGTTTTTCGAAGCTATGGGAGATGATCTGAATATTTCCAAAGGGATGAGCGGGATATATAACTTTATCCGGAAGGTGAATCCTATCCTTCAAGTGAATCATCTCGATAAAGATCAGAAAACATATATTCTTGAAAGTCTGAATAAAATTAATCAGGTGCTTAACATTTTCCGCTTGAGTGGATGTCCTCTTGCCCCTGATGTTAATGCTCTTATCAAACGTCGCGAGGAGGCCAGGCTGAAAAAGGATTGGCAGGCTGCTGACGCAGCGCGGAGTGAGCTTGCGAAAAAAGGAATAACCGTCATAGATACTGAAAACGGCCCTATCTGGAAACGAACCCGGGAAGGTGAATAGTATTGCCGAAGTACTCATACAAATGGTGTTGCATTTTGTTTAACTTTGGTTATATTGTCCACCGTGATTGTGAAATACTTTTGCAAAGCCGGAAAGGCTAACTGTTTGAAGAAATATCGTCATTTGCAAAGACACATTATAAACTAAGTAAACGAAGAGTGCGCTCGTAGCTCAGCTGGATAGAGCAACGGACTTCTAATCCGTAGGTCGCAGGTTCGAATCCTGCCGGGCGTACCAATAATAT
>JAOZLO010000039.1:9269-12789 GCA_029934775.1 Desulfocapsaceae bacterium | reverse complement strand
TTTTGTGGAACCTCTGGTTTACTCCTGGAAGCAGGAAATACTATCTGAATTTACTAAGGTTGTTCTCTTTTCGAGGCCAAGGTCATATTTATATGGATAATTCCATCTTCATCATATGGTTCTGATACCGGCATAAAGCCGAAACTTTTATAAAACGGCTGAAGATAAAGCTGGGCCGAAATCTGTATTGGATAATCTGGATATGTTCTATTGGTGTTAATGATTCCCTGTTTAAGCAGTTGTTTGCCTAAACCTTTTTTCCTCATTTTTCCATGAGTCAGCAGCCGCCCAATGGCGGGGTAGTTTGTTTTAACTCCAGGGTAAATGACACGCAGGTAGGCGACAAGCTCGAGTTGTGCAGTATTTGAAAGTATTCCCAGGAGATGCCATGCTTTTTTGTCCAGGTCATCACAATCCAGGTAGATGCAATTTTGTTCCACGATAAAAATTTCCTGGCGCAGTTTCAAAACTGAATGCAATTCCGTCGTTGACAGTTCATTAAAAGAGTACCATTTCCAGTCGATCGTGATCGGTGGATTGTCTTTGTTTCTCGGAGTACACATAGATTTTGAAATCATTATAAAAAGCAGTTGTGTTTTTATGCAGATGGTTTTAACAAAAGAGTGACAAAAACTCTGGATGAAGGTTATCTTGTTCCAGTACCCCACAAGGGGGTACTAATCTGAGTGACAGGGTTTCATCAGCAGTAAGGTTAAACTCCAGGGAGGCCGCACGAGAGAGACACTACCAGGAAAATTAATAAAGAACAGAAAAAATATGGCGTTTTGCAGCATTACATGAATGGATCTGGTGCGAGATTCATGGGTTGAAAAAAAATTTAAAGAGAGTAGCAGACAGGATCATGATACGAGCTATAATTGCATTTCTGGCAAGTATTTTAACAGGAGTACAGGGATTCCTCATAGTTGCCGGGAGAGAGGGTATCTGTCTTAATGAGGGGTGTGAAATTGTAGACAGTTTTCCTAAATTACCACCGTTATATTTCAACATTGCCGGGTTTGTTTTTTTTCTTACCCTGTTCTGGTGTTTTTTAAAAGGGAGGAAAGGTTCAGAATATTGGCATCGATTCGCCAAACTTCTCTTGTTGGCAGGTCTTGCTGGAGAAGCAGTACTTCTTTTTTTCCAATACTCTATTGTTACAGCATTTTGCTCTTATTGTCTGATTATTTTTTCAATTATCCTGCTCTTGAATATTCTCTGTGGCTTACGACAGTTATTCACATCGGTGGTATTGTTTATTGCTGTATTTGTGATGCTTTCAACTCTTGAGTTGCGGGCAGTGTCCAGTCCGAATATGTCCCTTGATTTCGGGAGCTATGCTCAGGTTGGTGAAAAAACAGGAGGGGCTGAACTCTATCTTTTTTTCTCTGAGACATGTGTACATTGTGAAAATGTAATATCCGTCATTGGCGAGGAGAATAGATGTAATATCCGATTCAATCCTATTGAACCGATAGATTTCTTTTCTCTTTCGGGAAGCAAGCGGTTTTTGAACTATGACCCGACAGTAAATTCGGTTTTTTTGAAAAGCCTGAACATTAAAGAGGTTCCAGTCCTTGTAGCCAGAGAGCAGGAAAAAATTGTTGTTTTAAAGGGGGAAGGAAGGATTAAAAAATATTTAAATGATGAGTGTACGGTCAGGGAAGAAAGCACGTACGGTGAAAGCTCTCAGGAGGTCGGTTCTGGCTATGAGTATCTTCTTGGCCAGAACCAGTTGGAAGATGGGTGTTTAGTGGAAAGTGATTGTGAGGAGGTCGAGACAGAGGAGCAATTGGAATAAACTCCCACCACAAACAAATTACCTTTTATTCCTCTTCACAGAGTGCTCTGTGAAGAACCCGTTGAGCAAGAACAAAATGTTCTCTGGCAACGGTGAACTGCATGTTGGTTTGTCTGGATGTCTGTGATACTGTGAGAATGTTTATATTTGCATCAGCCAGGGCTCTGGTTGCACAGGCAAGAATTCCAGGTTTTGCAATATTTGAACCGATTGCACAGACGATAGCTGTATTTTCAATGATTACCAGTTCAAATTTTTTCTGCATATCTGCTATCAGATCAGGAGTACATTCCTTTTCGTATATTATCATGCCAATGGTATTGGCGTTGGTTACTTTAGTTATGTAACTGACGTTATGATCCTGGAGAACCTGCATAATTTTCATATCAAAGCCCACCTCTCCTACCATGTGAGTATCATGAATTTCGAGGCTGGTAACAGTGTTTGAGCCGGTAATGACTTCGGTTTTTGATTGTGGACAGATATAATCCTTAGTCATTATGGTACCACTGTGGCTCGGGTCAAATGCATTCATGACTCGTATGGAAATCCCGGCCATCTCAAGAGGTTTTGAGGCTTTGGGATGGATTGCTTCCATGCCGACATCTGCAAGCTGGTCAGCAACATCGAAATTTGTATTGCAGATTGGATGGACTTTGTCCTCACCTATAATTGCAGGATCTCCGGAACAGAGATGATATTCTTTATGAATTATCGCTTCGTGGGCATTAAGCAGAATGCCTACCTTTGAGAAAGTTACTTCGGAGTAACCCCTGTCGAACTCCCTCATGATTCCTTCTGTACCTTTGGTATAGCCAGTGGCCACACAAATTGTTCTGGAGGGGTCGATAGTTCTAAATGTATGTTGAATTCTCTCGTCAATTGTTCGTTCCTTGCTGTCCTGCCAGCCACTTAAATCGACAAAGGTAGCATCGTAGCCAAGATTTTGCAGGATATTGGTACTATTGAAAGCACTGTGCATTTCACCTATGGAGGCGAGGAGTTCCCTGGCTGCGAGGAGAAGTTCATTGCGATTAACGTAGCCGGAGGCGAGTACATTATTCATGCTTTTCAAAATATTTAATGCGAAATTGATTCGTCGACAAATGAACTGATCTGCTGTCTCCACATCAAGACCAATGGCAGCAAAACTGGAATTGAGCTCACAGAGCCTGTTTTGCAATTCAGTCATGGCCTGTTCGCAGTCTTCACCCTGTTCAAAAATCTGATAGATTCCAGGAGTTCCGGTTTTTTTATGTTCAAGGAGATAGTTGGTGATACCGGCATAGGCAGAGACAATATGAATTCTATTGTAAATATCGGTTTTTTCTTTAAGAATTACATTTTTGAGGACTTCACCAAAGCGGGACATTGTGGTGCCCCCGATTTTTTCAACTCTAAGTATTGTTTTTGTCATTATGGCACCGGCTATTCAATATGCAATGAAGATGTTCTTTGAGGTTGGTTGTTTTTATATTGCAAAATGCAACTGCCTGGGTTGAGACAACCTGAAGGAGCCCCGCACTTTAAAACAAGAGAATAGAAAAAGCAACCCAACATCCTGAAATGTTGTTGAAATTTTTTATGTGAACTACCAATAGTCATCAATAGAGGGATGTCAATTATGTAGTTATTCAGTTCATTCAGAAATAATTTTCTTTTTTTGGTCTCTTTTCATCATTTTGCAATGTTAACTCATGGTAGGAATTGTATTTTCAT
>JAOZLO010000039.1:0-9259 GCA_029934775.1 Desulfocapsaceae bacterium | reverse complement strand
ATACACGTTCTGTTGTTTGTTAAAAATTTGTTGGAGAGATATATATATGTGGCAAGATATTGAAGCGGCGCCGGTAGATGCAATTTTCGGGTTAACAGATGCATTTAAAAAAGACCAGAATCCGGAGAAAGTCAATCTTGGAGTGGGTGTGTATAAGGATGATGATAACAACACTCCCATTCTCAATTGTGTTAAATTTGCGGAAGCAATACTTCTTGAGAAAGAAAAATCAAAAAGCTATCTACCTATTTCAGGCGATCCTGTTTACGCAGCAAATGTGCAAAAACTCCTCTTTGGGGAGACCGGTGAAGTAATCAGTTCCGGGAGAGCCGTAACCGTCCATGCCCCCGGGGGAACAGGAGCTTTGCGGGTGGGTGGAGATCTTTTGAAAAAATTTTATCCAGAGGCAAAGATGTGGATCAGCTCTCCTACCTGGGCTAATCACAAAGGTGTTTTTAATACTGCCGGATTTGAGTTAGCGGAATATGCATATTACAATGCTGAAACCAAAGATCTCGATTTTGATGCGATGGTTGCAGTACTTGAAACTATACCCGCGGGTGATGTTGTGCTGCTGCATGCATGCTGCCATAATCCGAGTGGAGTAGATCTCAGCCCGGAACAGTGGGCAAAAGTTGCCAGTGTCAGCAAAGAAAAGGGATGGGTACCCTTCCTTGATTTTGCCTACCAGGGGTTTGGGGAGAGTATTGAGGCAGATCGTTGTGGTATCGAGCAGTTTGCCGCTCTGGGCGAGGACTTTTTGGTGGCCAGTTCGTTTTCAAAAAACCTTGGTTTATATAATGAGCGAACAGGCTCCCTGACTATTGTCAGCCCAACTGCAGAGGAATCAGCTGTTGCCATGAGTCATGTGAAGGCCACTATCCGTGTGATTTATTCCAATCCTCCTGCCCATGGCGGACTGGTCGCGGCAACTATTCTCAGTAACCCGGAGCTGTATAGTCAATGGCTGGGTGAGCTTGGAGATATGCGTGATCGGATTAAAGCAATGCGTCTGGCTCTTGTCGATGGGCTTGTTAAAAGGGGGCTGAAAGGCGATTTTTCCTATATTATCAAGCAACGGGGCATGTTTTCTTTCAGCGGCCTCTCAGCTGACGTTGTAGCCTGGTTGAGAGAAAATAAATCTATATATATTGTTGGTGGTGGCCGTATTAATTTGGCGGGGTTGACTTCAGGCAATATCGATTATGTCTGTGATGGGATTGCAGAGGCACTGAGCAAAAGGTAGATAGCCTATCAGGCTGTTAGGAAAAGGAAAAACCAGAGGTGTTTCTTACAAGCAGGGAGATTATACAATGAAAATGGCAGTTCTTCTCGGTAGCCCTCGGAAAAAAGGAAACAGTGAAACTCTGGCCCGGGCGGTAGCCGGGCCTATAGAACAGGGGGGGGGGACGGTTGAGTATATCCGCCTAAATGACCGCAATCTCCGTCCCTGTCAGGGTTGTGGAGGATGTGATAAGAGTGGCGACTGTATCATAAAAGACGATATGGCTGAAATATACTCAGTCGTGGATGCAGCAGACCGACTTCTTCTGGTGAGTCCGGTCTACTTTTACGGGCTTTCAGCTCAGTGTAAGATATTTGGAGATCGAATGCAGGCTAAATGGGCCCGAAAATATCTGTTGAAGGAGCGTTACCGACTGGGAGAGGGACGAAAGGGATACCTGCTCTCTTCTGCAGCGACGAAAGGAAAGAGGATCTTTGAATGCAGTATCTTGACGGCCAGATATATCTTTGATGCCATGGATGTGGAGTATGGTGGGGAGTTTGTTGTAAAAGGGGTGGATAAACGGAAGGCTGTGCTTGAGTATCCTGGTGAGTTACAGGGTGCAGAGGAGTTTGGCAAAGATATCCTTGCCGGTCGTATCTGATTGCTCTGCATCCTTTCCCTGACAAGCTCCTGGCCAAACACTACGCTTCGGAGTCTGCACTTACCTGTATATCGAACTTTTAGCTTAGCCATCTAAAGCTTGGAGTGACTTTTTTACGAGCTTGTCATAGATGAATTATATATAAATACAGGAGGATAGACAGATTGATTCCGCGATGGTCCACAAAGCAGTGTCGTGCTGTTTTCTTTTCATTCATTGTACTGAGCGTGACCTTTTTTTCATTTGTTGTACTTTCTAAAGTAATTTTACCTGGTGCTTCACGCATTACTCTTACTGTCCATCTTGATCACTCGGATAATTACCAGCTTTTTTACTGGCACGGTATGGGGAATGGCACGTTCCAGGAGAAATATTCTGTCATATCTAAAAAAACAAAAAAGAACAAAAAACAGAAGGTCGTTTTCCCATTACATGACCATTCCGTCAACAAGGTGAGGCTTGACCTTGGGAGCCGTGGCGGAGTCTTTAAAATCTATAAACTTGTTGTTTACAGTCATTTTACAAAAACCGTTGTCTATTCTCCAGCTGATATTTATCGTATCTTTCGGTCAGGTCAGGATGATACGCAGATGAGTTTGAAACCAGGCTATGTTGAGGTAACCTCACGAAGCAATGATCCTTATCTTGTTTCAACTGAACCCCTGAATTCCAATTTGTTTCTTTTGTTCGGCTTGCCTCTTATTGTATCAGCAGTCATATTTCTTGTTTTCAAAAATATAAACTTTTCTCTGTTCCCGGCATTTTGCGATATTAATAAAAAGAAGCCATCTTCCGGTATGAATATTTATGCTCTTGATGGATTACGCGGTGTTGCTGCAATCATGGTGGTTGCCGATCATACATGGGGGCGCTTTACCGGTCTGGGAGCGGGGGGAGTGTGGATTTTTATGAGCTTAAGTGGTTTTTTGCTGGCGCGGCCGTTTATTCGGCAGCAAAACCATATATTTTCTATGCAGTACTGGGGTGATTTTTTCCTTCGTCGCATACGTCGTATAGTGCCTGCATACTATTTTTATATAATTGGCATATATGTGCTGACATTTCGATCCGATGAGGCAATCAGGCATTTTCTTTTCTTACAGGGCAGCGGTCATCTCTGGGTTGTCCCTCAGGAAGTGCTGTTTTATCTCTTAACTCCGATTATCATGATAGCTCATGCTCTTTTTTTCAGGAACCGGACCTGGGTCGTTATTTTCAGTTTGACTCTGTTGATGGTTTTGTCAAACAAACTGCTGGATAGAAATATCATTTCACTATACGGTATGACGTATAAGGGGTTACGACCTTTTTTAGGGGTATTTCTGGCAGGAATGACTGCTTCCTATCTCTATTATGGAATTTATGAACCTCTCAAGAAGAAATGTTCGGATAACTATGGAGTATGGTTGAGTTTTTCGTTTTCAGGGGTGGTGCTACTCCTCTTTTTCCTGCTTGGATCTACCGGGAAAGTATGGGGCGGGCATCACGTTTATGCTCAGATTTATTTTCAATGGTTCGGTGTTGCTGCCGGTGCTTTACTTTTTGTAATTCTTGCTGCAGACAAAACCCCACTTGTCCGAATTCTGTCTTTTTTCCCATTACGGGCAATTGGGCTGGTTTCTTTCAGTTTATATCTTTTTCATCCGTTGGTATATAATATCCTGAGCAAAGCATTTCCATATTACAGTGGGCATTCTTATGTCGGTTTCCCAATATTTTTTGCTACTCTTTGTTTGAGTTATCTTGTCGCCTGTATGACATATACATACATAGAGCGACCGTTTCTGCGTTACACCTGAAATAATTATGAAAAGAATACTGTTCATTTCTCCGCAGCCATTTTTTCAATGGCGTGGCTCGCCCATCCGAGTCAATTTTAACATGCTGGCCTTGACGGAGCTGGGGTACAAAGTTGATCTTTTGACGTTACCTATTGGCGAGAATAAAGAATTCGAAAATGGAAGGGTGATCAGGGTTGCTAATCCTCTATCCATTAAGAATGTTCCTATTGGTCCATCTCTGTTAAAAATTTTTTTTGACGTTTTAATTTTATACAAAGGTTTGAGACTCTGTATGAAAAATAATTACGCTGTTATTCACGGTGTTGAGGAAGCAGGTATAATAGCAGTCATTCTGGCGAAAATTTTCAGAGCAAAGTCAATTTTTGAAAAACACTCTGATCCTTTTTCGTATAAAAAAGGATTTTTAAAAAACAGTTTTCTCAGTCTTTATGCCCAGGTTGAAAAATTGACAGTGCGATTATGTGATGCTGTTATAGGTACGGGTAAAGGGTTGGTCGGCCAGGTTGAAAAGATGGATTACAATACTCGTGCTTTTCATATTTTTGATATTCCTTCGTCGCTTGCGGAACCGTCTGCCGAAAAAATTGGACAAATCCGGAACGAGTTAATTTCGAAAAAAGGTGAAATCCTTGTAACGTTTGTTGGCTCCTTTGCTCTTTATCAGGGGGTTGATCTCATGTTTGCCGCCATTCCGGAGGTTGTTAGGCAAAACAGTTCCATACGATTTATTATCATAGGCGGGACGGATGATGAGATTGCTGAAAAAAAGGCAATACTTAAAGAGCAGCGCGCTGATGAGGCGGTTACTTTTTTAGGTAAAGTTGCCCCTGATGTTCTGCCTGAATATCTCTCTGCCTCCGATATACTTTTATCTCCCAGAATATCAGGAGTCAATACGCCGTTAAAAATACTTGACTATATGAAAGCGGGAAAATCGATTATGGCAACGGATGTTCCTTCCCATCGTCTTCTGCTGAATGAAGCAACAGCAGTTTTTGCAGAACCTGTACCTGATCAGCTGGCGACTGCTCTTGGCAGGCTGGCAGGAGATGAGGAAAAAAGAAACCAGATGGGAGCGGCAGGTCGAAGCCTCCATAAAACAAAATACAATTTTGATAATTATCGGCATCAACTAGCCGGATGCTATGAGTATGTATTAAACCTATGAATATAATAGCTGACACCCACATTCATTTTTACCCCTGTTATGACCTGAAGCAATCTTTGAGGGTTCTGCGCTCTAACATGGCCAGCCTGGGTCCTGACAGTTTACACTTTGCTTTTCTGGCTGAACGGCACGACTGCCATTATTTTCAGGCTATAAAAGAAAAGAAGCTGGAAATATCATCTTCACCTGTACAGGTCAATGATCTTGGCGAGGCTTTACTCCTGCTGGAGGAAGGATATAACGATCTCTTTCTTTTTGCAGGGCGGCAGATTATTACCCGCGAACGCCTTGAGGTTCTGGCCTTGACGACGGACCAAGTAATTCCCGATGGTCTGCCTGTTAAGGAGGTTATTGAACGTATTAACCGGACTGGGGCCGTAGCTGTTCTCAGCTGGGCACCCGGGAAGTGGTTTTCGAAGCGGGGTAAAATAGTCGCCGGATTATTGGCTGATTATTCTGCCAGTGAATTTCTGCTTGGAGACACTACACTTCGTCCCTGGTGCTGGCTTGAACCGTTGTTGATGAAAAAAGGGGTTACATCCGGTTTTTCTGTGGTTGCCGGCTCAGACCCTCTGCCTTTTGCAGGTGAAGAAAAAATGATGGGAAGATATCTTTCACGCTGGCAGATGGAATTCGATATGGGCAATCCTGTTGGCTCGGTTCGTAGTTATCTGAAAGAATCCGGAAAATATCCGGAAAGAATAGGCAGGCGTGGTCGTTGCGTTGAAACAATGGTACGACTCTATAGAAATTTAAAAACAAAGTAATTATTCTACCGACCAGATTAATTTTATGGGAGTATTAACGTGATGTCGATGTTGGTTGAAAAATTGAAAAAGCACAGTCTTGTACTCCTTCTCTGTCTGGCCGGTTGTACGGTCTACGCAGTTTTTCTGGCTAATGTTGCAACTGTAAACTTGTCCATACAGGTCGAAAAAAGAACACTGTTTCAGATGTATTGGGCTCAGGCCAATGAGGGCTATTCCGAAAAAAGGTCTGTAAAGCTGATTGTTACGCCAAGGCAGGAGCAGTATCAATTTTTATTGACAAATTTGAGAAATGTAAAAAAACTCAGGTTTGATCCCCATAAATATATCGGCGGATCCATAATTAAAAAAGTAACCATTGAACAGAAAGGGATACAACCGATCCATTACAACTTTGAGAATGGATTCTACCAGTTTAAGGAACGTAATCATATATCAGATTATCATCTTGAGAAAAATGGACTTGTTGTTCATTCAAATGGTAAAGATCCATTTCTTGGAGGAGAGTTCACCATTGAAAAAACTGCTTACCCATGGATGGCAGAATTCTTCCGTTTTGTTTTTATCTGCCTGGTTATTGTACTGATTTACTCTACAACAAGACAACTTAATGCAACACTTAGATATGTCCCGATCTTTATGGCTGTGGCTGTGGCACTGATTATGATTATGGCCGTCATCAGTGAAAAAAATGTGCATCCGGATGAATATGTACATATAGATGCATCGAAATATTATCAGAAAAATTGGCTGCCACCGTCCATTGAGGATCCTGAAATACGGCATACATACAGCGTATACGGGGTGTCCCGGTTGAACAAGCCGGAGGTTTTTTATTTTTTTTCCGGCAAATTTGCTGAACTTACTTCATTTATACACGTAAAGCCTTTCAGGTTGCTCAGGCTGTTTAATGTTTTTCTTTTTGGTTGTCTTCTGCTTTACACGATAAAGAGTGAAGGTGCGAGATCCATGGCTATGCCTTTTCTGATTTCTTCCCAGATATGGTATGTGTTCAGTTACACTAATTCCGATGCTTTTGCACTGTCCATCGCATTTCTAGTAGGCATTCAGGTCGTAACGCCAGGTTCAATGTTTAATACTTTTCTCCGGCAGCAATCGGACAAGCGCCTGTTCGTTCGATATCTACTGCTTGGGTGCCTGCTTGGATGCCTGTTTCTGTTAAAAAAGAATTTCTATCCATATATAGCGTTTGTTATAACTGTTCTTGCATGGCAGATATGGGAGATGGGAGACAGAGAAGAACAGATACTGGCTGTCAAACGGTTGTCGCTCTTAACTTTAATTGGTTTGACACTGTTTGGTCTGAGAGTAGGGGCTGATTATTCTGTAAATGGTCTTGATAAGGCGGAAAAACTGGAAAGTATGCGCCTTGAGACAGCAGGCCCATTGTATAATCCCCAGACAGATCTGCATAAAAGACACATCCATCTCAGCATGAAGAAGAGAGGGGCCTCCCTGACGCATATTGTTGAGGTAAAACGGTTTTTTGAAAAGACATTCCGATCTGCTTTTGGTGTGTATGGATACTTTACAGTGTCAGGTCCTTTTCGATACTATGACATGGTCCGGTGGACTGGTGTAGCTCTGTTATCGGTCTTTTTGGGATTAGTTTTCTTACGTCCATGGAGGGAAAACGGGTTTATTGCGGTGTCGTGCCTGTTTTTCTCTCTATTGCTGATAACTGTTTCGCTTCACCATTCATGGACTAAGGATTTTCAGGCTCAGGGAAGATACCTTTTTCCTATCGTGCCCATGCTTGGCATTGTTTACGCGAAGAGCCACAAATATCTTAAAGGACCACTATTTACATCTCTTTTTATCGCGATGTTTTTATTGTCAGCCTATTCATTTATCTTTGTTGCTCTTCCGCAAATACCAAAGGCGACTTTTTATTAAGGGCCGATGGTGTCGAGAAAAATCAATTAGGTCCGTGATTTCGGTTCACGAAGGAATGATGGGAAATTGGCATAATTGAGTTTTGAAGACAGCACTAATTTAGAGGAATATTGAAACATGAGACTGAGCGGTAAAAGCTGGATTATGGCTAAAAGTGGCTATATTTTTTTAAAAAATGGGGTTTTGCGGTTGATCTCATTATCTTGGATTTTCTCTGCAGTTTTCTATGTTTTCTTTTCGCGCACGTATAGAAGAGAACAAATTGCGGTAGTTGCAGGAATTATCAAACATATCGATGACCTGAAAAAACACTCTTCTTTTTTTCTTCTTCGCAGGAATATTCACCGGGTTGAAAAAGGTTTGGTTATGCCCGATCGAAGGCCAATTTTTGCGAAGGAATATATTGGGGAAACTGTCGATTTTTACAAAAAATGTGTTGGCAAGTGTTCTGTTGAACATTTACCACCGGAAATTATCTGGTCACGAGATGTTTTGCTTACTTATTTTGATACTGTTGAGAGTGACCCGTTGATCTCCAAGGCAAAAGAAACTTTTTTCACCCTGGAAAAAGAAAATAATGTAGCCCGTTCGACACCTTATCTCAGAGGTAACCAGACCATCTCTGTATCGTATGATGACCTGCAATTACTTGTGCGTCAGCGAAAATCAGTAAGGGTTTTTCTAAAAAAAACAGTTCCACGTGATCTTGTTGATAAAGCTCTGGAAATTGCAGCAATGTCGCCAAGTTCCTGTAACCGCCAACCTACGCATTACAGAATATTTGATGAACCCGGCTTATGTAGAGAGATGGCCCACCTTCCTCTGGGCACCATCGGCTTTGCAGATAATATTTCAATGATCTGTGCAGTAACCGGAGATCTTTCAGCATATTTCTATGAGAGAGACAGGCATAGCATTTATATAGACGGATGTCTTTCAGCCATGTTGTTCATGCTGGCTCTCGAAACCGTGGGATTGGCCTCTTGTCCCTTAAATTGGGCTGAGATTGATAAACTCGATCGCAAGTTTGAAAATAGAATCGGAATTCCAAAATACGAACGTGCTATTATGTTTATCGCCATTGGCTATTCGGATCCAAAGGGTCATGTTGCTTTTTCTGAAAAGAAAGATCTTTCTCTACTTCGGAGCTATAACAGGGTAGAAAACGAATAGATTACCGACAGGGCTTAAAAAGTGAAAAGTCAGCAGGGTATGCTGTGTATCATAAAAATAGTATGTCTAAAAAATAAAATTATTGGAACTCTTTTGATATCATTTCTGATAAGATTTTAAAGTTGATCCGGGGAGTTTATTTGTTTATAAGAGTGATGGACAAAAATTGAAAAGTGCTGTGACGACATGTAATAGTGTTAAAAAAAGATGGATGAGAGAATACAAAAATGGATAAAACACTGTGTGAAATTCCAGCAAATACCCCGGTTCTAGTTACCGGGGCAACCGGTTTCACCGGGATTGTTCTGACACAGAAACTCGTTGAAGCTGGACTGAAAGTGAGTGCAGTAGCCAGAAAAAGTTCAAACCTGGAGCCGTTAAAAGATCTTGATATCACCTGGTTTCGAGGGGATGTTTTTGATGAAAAGATAATGAAGGAGGCTCTGGCCGGGCAACAGTATGTGTTTCACCTTGCGGCAGCCTTCCGGGAAGCAAAGAGTACGGAAAAAGATTACTGGAATATTCATGTCAGATCGACCCAGA
>JAOZLO010000038.1 GCA_029934775.1 Desulfocapsaceae bacterium | reverse complement strand
TGAAAAGATAAAGTGTTATTTAATTCAAGTGGTTAATGCCAGCACAAGGCACTTATCCCCCTTGTGGAGTGTGGATGCATTAGCTCTAATTTTCTAGCCTTTTAAAGAACATAAATAATTACTGCTCAAATGAAAATGTGAGGGATCACACACAAGGCACTTATCCCAAACTTTTTTGTTTATTGGAGCTTAACATGGACACATTTGAGAATAAACGCAGAGGAACGGTCGGACGGAAAACCAAAGAAACTGATATCACTCTTGATCTTGTTCTGGATGGAGGTGGTCGGGCTGAAATTGATAGTGGAGTACCTTTTCTGGATCATATGCTCACCCTCTTTACTGTGCACGGTTTTTTTGATCTTAAGCTTAAGGCTGAAGGTGATACGGAGATCGACGACCATCATACGGTAGAGGACATTGGAATCTGTTTTGGGTTGGCGATTTCAAAGGCTCTTGGTGATAAAAGTTGTATAGCAAGATATGGAAGCTGCTATTTACCAATGGATGAGACTCTGGCAAGAGTAGTCCTTGATATTTCTAATCGTCCTTATCTCCATTATGATGTTTCTGTTAAAGAGCAAAAACTTGGAACCTTTGACACCTTTCTCTGTAAGGAATTTTTCCGTGCTGTTTGCCAGCATGGTGGGCTGACTCTGCACATCGATCTTCTGCATGGTGAGAACGGCCATCATATTCTGGAGGCAATATTTAAAGGGTTCGGCCGTGCATTGGACAGTGCTACATCTGAATTACAAATTACAGGTTCTTTGTCTTCAAAGGGATGCCTGTGATGCTTTTCACTGTGGTCTTCATAGAGTGTAAAAAATTTTAATGGGTGAATGTGTGAAAAAACTATTTGGTGCCATCTTTATATTGGGTAATGTTTTACTTTGGTTGTCATCATGCGCCTCTTTTTCAGAAAAAGGGCACGGAACCGCTGTTAAAACGCCAATTGAACCACTGGCCTGTATTGTCGTTTTGCCGGCCAGTACCTCCGTAGGAAGGAGTGATACAATAAAATTCAGTGACGCCAGGGAGCTTGAGAAAGGGGCTGCGCTTGCTACTACTGTTATGTCAAAAGAACTATCTGATAATCCAAAGACCAGAGTTCTTACTTCAAATCAACTGTCAACTCTTATCCCGGAAATATCAGGTGGTATATCTGGAACTGTTGCTGCATTAGGTGAAAAACTTAACTGCGAAGGAGTTTTGACTACCACTGTGGGTCGGTTCAAGCAGCGTGAAGGTGGAGAATACGCAGCAGAGTCACCTGCATCCACAAAATTTAAAATGATTCTCAGGCGTGCTTCTACCGGCAGCGTACTCTGGTCAGCAGATTTTAAAGAAACTCAGGAATCTTTTTTAAGCAATATCTTTTCGTATGATAAGGCCCAGGGAAGAGGATTCAAATGGATCAGTGTTGAAGAACTTCTTGAACAGGGTATTAAAGAACGACTGGCTGAATGTCCATACTTGAATTGATGGTCTATCTTTCTACAGCCCCTCTCCCGCGATGCTGTTTTTTCAGCCGCGGGTTTTTTTATTTTACAATTGACTGCAGATGCAGCGTAATTTCAGAATTCCTCCACGTCTCAACAGGAAAATCGGTCGGGCAATGCATGATTATGATATGCTGGCTGACGGAGACAGGGTTATGGTTGGAGTCTCCGGTGGAGTTGATAGTCTGACTCTTGCCTGGATGCTGAAGATGTGGCAGAAAAAAGCACCTATACGTTTTGATGTAGTAGCCCAGATTATCGATTATGGATTTTGGCGGCAGCATAAAGGAGTGGTGGGCCCTGAAGTATCGATAGGAAGGCAGCTGGAAAATTTTTCCATCGATTATGCCATTGATGAGGCGTGGAAAGTTGAAGATGTGGACAGAACGTGTTTTCAGTGTGCCCGCAACAGGAGAAGTCAGCTTTTTGAGCTTGCCAGAGAGAAGGGATTTAACAAGATAGCTTTCGGTCATCACAAGGATGATCTTCTGGAGACTTTTTTTCTCAATATTCTCTACAGCGGGAATATATCGACTATGTTGCCCAGACAGAAGTTGTTTGATGGAAACTTCTCTATTATACGACCATTTGCTTATATTGAGAAACAGGAAGTACTTGAAATAGCCACTTCAATCAAGGTGGCTCCCGTTGCTAATCTTTGTCAGTTGGCTGACAAAACCCGCCGTGACAAGGTTCGCAAACTGTTGGATTGCCTGTACAGGGAGGAACCCGGAGGAAAAAATTCTATATTTGCCGCCCTGGCAAACGTGCGACAGGAATATATGTTGTAGAATTTTGAAATGAGGATTTTAAGAAAGGAGTCGTTTTGGAGGAGGATGTTGTTTGAGTAAAGGGCCGGGTGTACAGAAAATGTTTGATGCCATCGCTGGTCGGTATGATATGATGAATCGCGTCATGACCCTGGGGCAAGACCAGAGATGGCGAAGGTTTGTGGTAAAAAAAGCGGGTAATCCGGATGCAGAAATGAGTCTGGATCTAGCCACAGGGACGGGTGATATTGCAGCTTTGATGGTAGATACTTATGGTGCGGCAGTGGTAGGGGCCGATTTTTCACTGAATATGCTGTTTGAGGCACGTAGTAGATTTGCAGAAAAACAGATTAACTGGCAGGCTTGTGATGCAAATAATCTGCCCTTTGCAGACCGTGTTTTTGATTCGGTAACTTTTGGCTATCTTCTGAGAAATGTTGATGACGCCGGGAAAGTACTGAAAGAGGTATTTCGGGTACTCAGAAAAGGAGGGAAGGTTGTCTGCCTGGATACAACCCCACCTGCTAAAAACATGATTTATCCATTCTTACAGTTTTATTTCCGATTCTGTATTCCTGCTCTGGGAAAAATCATCGCCAATGATGAAACGGCTTATGCGTATTTGACAGGTTCTACGATGGAGTTTTATACTGCTGAAAAACTGGCCCGTCTATTTAAAGAGGCTGGATTTACACAGGTGAGGTTTCAAAAATTCATGTTTGGAACCATAGCAGTCCACTGGGGAGAAAAGAGTGACTGATTTTCGATTATTTGATCCTGACGTACTGCCGGTATATGAAAGCCCGGATACCCTGTTTACTTATTTTGTCAGCAGTGTGAGGCAATACGGTAACAATATCGCCTACATTTACACTGCTGCCGGAAAAGAACACCGGGTAACGTATATCAAACTCTTTGAGGATGTGCTGCTGCTGGCAAGGAGTTTTCAACGCCGAGGTATGTCAAGGGGTGATAAGGTGATGCTGCTTTCCGATAACCGATATGCCTGGATGGTAACTGATCTGGCGATGATCTCTATTGGCGCAGTGAATGTCCCTCGCGGGTCAGATACTCCGACTCAGGAACTTGAATTCATAATTAAAAATGCAGAGTGTACCTTTCTTATCGTGGAGACCGATGGACTTTTGGAAAGCCATAAGAGTTTTCTGAGAAGCTGTAAGCAACTTAAAACTGTTTTTGCAATGACCGGCCAGGGATTGCGGACACTGTTTGGCAATCTCTATGCCTATAATGATCTATTGAGAGACCGGCGTTACAGCAGAAAGGATATGGAAACATTTTTTGAGAGAGGTGAGCAACTGCTGGCCAGCGATTTATTGACCATTATTTATACTTCGGGTACGACAGGCCTGCCAAAAGGTGTGATGCTTACTCACTCCAATATAATGCATAATGTGCATGTTGTTCCCGAGATCATTCAACTGACAGAAGAGGATCATTGGCTTTCTATTCTTCCAAGCTGGCATATTTTTGAGCGTACTGCTGAATATGTTGCCTTTGCACGGGGGACAACTCTTGTCTATTCTTCGGTTAAACGCTTTGCTCAGGACCTTGAGAAATATCGCCCTACTCTGGTGGCTACCGTTCCACGTGTATGGGAGTCACTGTATTCAAAAGTGCAGGCGACTGTAAGGAAAAAAGGAAATACCGCCCAGAAAATTTTTAAGGCAATGCTCTGGGGATCTGCAGCGTATCGACGAAACAGAAGAAAGTTTTTTGACCGGATGCCAGTTTTTAGAGACCAAGGAGCCGTGTCGTCGGCAATTGAAAAAACGGGGGCTCTCTGTAAAATGTTATTGCTTTATCCATTCTATCGGTTTGCCGATAAAAAGCTTGCAATGGTACGCCAGAGATTTGGCGGGCAGTTACGCCTGGCTATAAGCGGTGGAGGTACTCTCGCCCCGTATCTTGAAGAGTGGATAGACGCTGTCGGTATCCGGATAGTGAATGCTTACGGTATGACTGAATGTTCTCCCGCAATTGCTGGAAGAGGTCTTACCTGTAGAACCTGGGGAACCCTGGGCCCACCGGTGGCGAAAACTTCCCTGCGGATAGTCTCAGAAGAGGGAGAGATATTGCCTGCTGGTGAGGAAGGATCCATTGAGGTGAGTGGTGCTCAGGTGACTCCCGGCTATTATAATAATGAAGAAGAAAATAGAAAATCATTTACCGAGGATGGTTTTTTCAAGACCGGCGATCTTGGGAGAATGACACTAAACGGTGAGCTTGTGATAACCGGCAGGGCAAAAGAAATCATCGTTTTGTCCAGTGGAGAAAATATTGATCCAACTAGAATAGAGAATGCACTCTCCATGTTTCCATTCATTCAGGATGCACTGCTTGTGGGCCAGGATAAAAGGGGATTGGGTGCTCTGCTTGTGCCCAATATTGAGGAATTAAGGGAGTATGTAAGCAAAAAAGTGACCGGCCTTAAAAAAGGAAGAGATGATTTTTGGAACGACGGTAAAGTTCTCGAGCAGGTTCGCCGGGATCTGAATAAAATACTCTTGCCTAAACAAGGGTTTAAGCCCTATGAAAAACTTCAGAGAATCACCTTCCTTGACAAAGAGTTCAAGTTTGGAGAAGAACTTACCAACACCATGAAAAAGAAACGGCATGTGATAGAGAAGAAATATAAAGTACTTATCAACAATCTTTTACGTTGAATACAGTCTCATGAATGAGTTTTTATAGCAAAATGGCAATTTTTCATGGTAGATGAAGGTCTTCAGCTGCCCTCAAATAGTAGATAGTTGAGTTGGCTTTTGTGTAGACATCTGCCTGGTTTTGTGCTTTTTCGTATCCCGCAAGTGCCAGACCACAATGACCGGCAGGGTCGAAAATGATGATATCATCAATATGCTGAGTATCAGTCAGGTCTTTCAGAATGTCGTCAAGTGTACTGTGTTTATTACTCAGACTATCAAATCTGATAAAAGCAGGATTTCGTTTTGTGTTGATTTTATTTCTGAGCAGTTTTCCATATAATTCTTCATCTTTTTTTGTAGCGATAATTGCTGCAGATGATGATATTGACTCCAGGACTTTTATTTTATCGCCAACGTTTATCCGGCCTCCTTTGAGTACTACACCGAAGATTCCCTCACGCGGCATAACACAATCCCCTGCCTGGTGATAGATGGCACACGGGTTGTGGCAGATTTTACCTAACTGGGAAATAACAATTTCTGCAGATCCTATCTGTAAATGAGCACCCACTGTAAGTGTTACCAGATCAATACCCTCTGTGGTTATATTCTCGGCAAAATTACCAGCTACTACATCCAACCCCTTCTCACGCATGAAATTGATGCTTTCCTGGGCGAGAAAACTTACCTGGCGATGCCATTCACCTCCGTGTGCATCATCTTCGAGTCCAAAATTCTCCTTGAACAAAGCAGTGTCTCTATTTTTCTTTCGCACTCCTTTCCTGTCACTGATTGAAATGGCTTTTATCACTTGCATTGTCTTACACCTTTATGGTTGTCTTTGATTATATAGTCGAGTGCTACAATGTAGCTATTGGGATAATATAGCTATTGAAAAATTTGTCAATTCCATTCTCTGATCTGGAGAGAGGATGAGCACTTCTTTAAAGAGGTTTGTACCTTCTTTCTTGCAATTGTTTTTATAACGATTAACCTTGCGTTTACACACAAAAAAAATAACTCATTTATCCTCCTTCAGATAGCGTAGACTTCGAAATCCTAACCGGACAATACTGAACAATTTAAAATAAAATGAGGAACACTCATGTCAAAGCAAACCATTCTCGTGGTCGATGATTCTGCAGCCATCAGGTTTCTCATTCACAAAGAATTGTCAGAAGCCGGGTACGAGGTGATATTAGCAGGGAACGGGATGGAGGCGCTGGATATTCTTGAGCAGGCAGAGAATTCTCCTGATCTGATAACTCTTGACATTGATATGCCGATTATGGATGGTTTTGAGGTTTGTCGCACGCTGCGGGCAGGTGCCAGGGAGCAGAGCCGGAAAAAACGACGATCTGCCGAAATTCCAGTTTTCTTTGTCTCTGGTGCTGACAGCACGGAAGACCGGCAAAGAGGAAATGAACTCAATATTATTGATTTTATCAGCAAACCTTTTGCGCCGGGTGATATCCTCCGGGCTGTCAATAATGTTCTGAAACCTCTGGAGCAGTTTGACGGTATGACTGCCCTGGTGGTTGATGACTCTCGCTCAATTCGCCGAACAGTCAGTGACAGTTTGACTAGAATTGGCCTGCAGGTCGTTGAAGCTTCAGACGGTAGTGAAGCGCTGGGTCTGGTAAAAAGTGGGGAATATTCTTTTGATCTGGTCATTACTGATCATCTTATGCCCGGGATGTGCGGGGATGAGTTATGCCGTGAACTGATGAAATTTGAAAACATGCGTCAGGTCCCAAAATTCTTTATCAGCTCTACCAACGCAAAAAAAGTTGTGCTTGGTTTTTTCAGCGCCGGTGCAAGTGACTACCTGCACAAACCATTTATTGAAGAGGAATTGAGAGCCAGAATTATTACTCATCTGAACGTCAGGAAGTACGTCAAACAACTGGAGAGACTGAACGGTACACTTCGGCACCAGGCAGAACATGACGGACTTACCTCCATTTATAACCGGGGGTTTTTTCAGGAGACTCTGGCCAGACACTTTGCACAGGCGCAACGGAATAATCAGCATCTGGGTTGTATCCTGATGGATCTAGATTATTTCAAGAAAGTTAATGATACTTATGGTCATGCTTTTGGTGATCTTGTCCTTATAGAATTTGCAAATATTTTGGCACGGCAGCCTCGGGAATCTGTAATCGCTGCTCGCTATGGAGGCGAGGAATTTGTCCTTTTGCTGCCCGGTACGGATTTGCAGGGATGTGAGAAAATAGCGGAAACTATTCGTAATTCTGCAGAAACAAAAAGATACTCTGATGGCAGGTCAAAACTGCAGGTGACGATCAGTATAGGAATCTCCTCACTTCAGGAGAATCGACCTGAAAATCCGGATAAATTGTTGTCTCAGGCTGATCAGGCACTCTATAAGGCCAAGGAAAACGGCAGGAATAGAGTGGAAATTTTCTCTTCTCTTTCCTCAGGAGAATCACCTACGTGATTCCGATTAAATCAGACAGATTATCTGTTGAATTATTTGCATTTACAACAGAAATATGAGAAAATTGAAGGAGAGCAGGGTTCTTATCAATTCATACAAAAGGAGGGGAATATGAGTATAATTAGCGAGATTAAAAAAGTGGTTACTCCTGTGGATTTCTCCGATAATTCAAAGATAATAGCAGAATCAGCAGCCTATTTTGCAGGAAAGTTCAATGCATCAATGCATCTCGTGTTTGTAGTGCAGAATTTTGAAGATTACTCCGGTTTTTTCGTGCCACAAATGAGCATGCCGACCCTGGAAGGCGAGTTGGTTGATGGAGCAGAACACAAAATGGCTTCTTTTTGTGAAGAAATGGAAGATTTCTGCAAAAAATGCGGGGTTACGGAACTCACTTTTAAAGTTTTTATGGGGGATGTGGCTGAGCAGATCGTTGAGTATGCCTCTGACCTTGAGGCTGAGTTAATAGTTATGGGAACACATGGCTATAAGGGACTGGAAAAAATAATGTTCGGCAGTGTTGCCGGTAAGGTTGTTCGTAATGCCTCCTGTCCGGTAATGACAATTAACCCCTATACTTGCTGTTAATACCTTACTGCCAAAACCTTGTAATAAAAAAGCAAGAAAAACTTAAACCACAGAGGGCACAGAGATTTTACTCTGTGCCCTCTGTGGTGAGAGAAATAAAAAAATTTGCTGGCAGGTTAAATCCTGCCGGCAGTGATATCAGCAATTGCCATCAAACCATTGATATGGTTGCTGTCCTGGCTATCTGTTCCCAGCAGCGTTGAGCAGGGTGTGCTGGTAAAGCAGTAAAAAGAAAGAGGTATGCGGCCGAATTCTTTGGCGGGAAAGTGTGATTGAAGGCTTTCTTCCCACGGTTCTCTATAGCTGGATAAAATTTCTCTGGAATTGTTTTCTTCTGCCGGACTATTGTCGGTTTTCAGATCGACTAATTGTTCTCTTATTTTATCAATTATAACCTTATTTTTTTCCCGAAAAGAACAGATCCGTTGTATTGCATCGTCTTCATGCCGACTTACAATAGCAGGAAGTGAGAGCTGGCCTGAATAGACAGTCTTTTCACAGCTTTCCGTACTAAATGACTCTAATATCCGGTCGGCGGTATCTCTGCTGGTGGTCAAAAGCAGGTCGCAGGTCAGGCTTCCTTCTCTATATAATTGCTTCCAGCTGAGAAACCGTTTTTGAATGTTGCCTGAGGTAGGTGGAGCAATATTTTCCCTGATGAGTAAAAGTTCTTCAAAGGGATTCTCATCTTCAGGGTTATGTTCTTTTCCCTGTAATTCCTTGAAAAGTTCGGCTTCCTCATCCTTTACAGCAGCAAGTTGTCGGGCAATATCTTCTTCTTCACAGTCGAGGATTTCACCTATGGCTAATACCAGCCTGGCTTGCCAGAGCTCCAGCGTTTTCTGTTCCTTTTGTCTGCCTGAATAGAGCTGTTCATTATTGAGAAGAGCTGAGATTATTTCCTGCCTGGAATCGCTGTCCCCTTTACCAGGGTAAGGAGACATTGCTGCCAGAGTGAGAGCACTGAGCTGGGAAGCATACTCATCTTTTCTGTTCTTTATATCGTTTATGAGGTTGATGAATCGTTCTAAATCGTTCCCCAGGGGGCTGGGGGTATGCACTCGGCACAAACCGGATTTAATGAAACTATCAGTTGCCTGGACGCAACTACCATGTATATTGTGTTCAGCCACTCTGAGTAGATGCAATGTGGAAAACAAAAGAAAAAGTGGATATTGGCTGGTTGAATGGAAAATTGTTCCTGGGAAATAGAGGGAGTTGAGTGAGTTCATATGATAGCTATTGAAAGAAAATTGACGTTTTATATTTCGGCTGTATTGTATCTTTTATTCAACCTGCGGTTAGGTTCTGATACACTTTCAACCCTCAAGAGCAGCTTTTGGCAGATTGCCCAGACAGCACCCTATGTAGCCGGTGTTACATACGTTATTATTGTTTTCCTGCAGTATATGGCAGACGGGGATAAAATTCCCTGGGATAGAAGGTTACGGCTCTTTTTTGCAATCGGTATTCTTGCCGGTCTTATCTACGGAATATATGAATATGCCGGAAAACCTGTTGGTGGGTTATAATACAAAGAGTTATTAAAACTGTAAAATGATTTTGCTTCTAACTATAAATAAATTGAAGTTTCCAGTTATCAGTTTTCAGTTGACAGTACAGAATCCCACGCTGTGAGATGTAACATATCGTATTTGCTGTTTTAGGCGAAAATCGAAATTAATTATTCTATCTCTACGCGTTGCCAGTGATAACTGACAACTTAACACTTTAGCCAATAAACACTTCCATGTTCTATCTCCACACTTCCAATAGAACTGAAAATTTGCTCAGCCATCTCAGCGCTGTAATCAGGGCTGATGTGAAGCGTGATCTTTTCGCTCAAGAGCTGTTTCTGATCCAGAGCCAGGGATTGGAACGTATGGTCTGTCAGACTATGGCGGATGAGTTGAGAAGTTTCTGTAACTTCAAATTTATGTTTCCTCTGCATTTCCTCAGTTTTATTGCAGATAAAGTCGGGATTAAGACAAATTCAGAAGGATATGACAGACAGGTACTCACATGGAGAATTGAAAGACATCTCCGGGATCTCTCCAATAATAATATAAACGAACTAAGGCTATATCTTACCTGTAATAATGGTGAATTGAAACGTTTCCAGCTTGCTCGAAAGCTCGCAAACATCTTTGATCAATATCAGGTGATGCGTTTGGATATGCTCAATGCGTGGAGTGAGAGTCGAACTATTACAGATCTTCCCGTTGAAAAATGGCAGATGGCTCTCTGGTTGAAATTGATTTCAGATTTAAAAGGAGGTTGTCATCGTGGTATGCTGCTCAGGCAGGTAATTGAACAACTGGGATCGGAACAAAGATTTGCCCACATTTTACCGAAGAGGATCTCAGTTCTCGGTCTGCATATCATGCCGCCTGTTTTTCTGGAATTTCTCAGTAATCTCTCCAAACATTGTGATGTACATCTTTTTATTCTTTCTCCCTGTAAATATTATTGGGGAGATGTGGAAACAAAAAGAGCTCAATTGAAACGCAGCATTCATCTTTCTCTGCAACAGGAGAATACAGAAGAACCGGAACGAGATGAAAAACATCCACTTCTGGCAGGTATGGGGCAGCAGGGAAGGGACTTTCAAAAAATGATGCTCGAAAATGTCGACTTTGAAGTCGAATTTGAAAGCTTTGAAGACCTCCTGCTGGAGGCAGAGACACCAACTCTACTGCAGACTCTGCAGTCTGACCTGCTGCACGGAGAGATATCGGAGGAAAAAGGAAGTTCTTTTACCTGTTGCGACAGTTCTGTCAGGATCGTTTCCTGCCATTCTGCATTCAGGGAAATTGCAGTTTTGAAAGATCATCTGCTTCGATTGCTGCACGAGGACCATACGTTGCAGCTTCGGGATATAATTGTCATGGCCCCGGACATTCAGAAGTATTCCTCTCTTATTCCTGTTATTTTTGATGATATCCAGCATTCAATTGCTGATTTTTCCCTGCAGAGAAAGAACACATATATAAATGCATTTCTCTCTTTTCTCGATCTGTTCAAAGGTCGATTTGGTTGGAGTGAGATCATGGATCTGCTCAGACAACCGACCGTATGCGCCAATTTTTCTCTTATTCCTGCTGATCTGGATATTTTACAGCAGTGGGTGATTGACTCGGGTATTCGGTGGGGATTGTCCGACGATCAGCGTGAACACATGGGTTCTCGTTTTACCGAATCAAGCTGGTCTGCGGGGCTTGACCGACTTCTTATGGGGTATGCCATCGACTCAGGAGAATTTGTGGGTGGTGTGCTTCCTTTTCCCGATATTGAAGGAAGTGCGGTCGAAATAGTAGGAGGATTGTGTCAGTTTGTTGATATTATCGAGCGGTACAGAATATGTTTTCTATCGGGACATAATTTAGATGGTTGGTCAACAACTTTTCTTGGTGCTATGGCAGAGCTTTTTGGAGAGAGTGACCATAAAAATTATGTCGAGTTGCAGAGTATACTCTCTGAACCGGCAGCACATTATGGCACGTTTCACACTGATAAAGTTGACTTTGCTGTGATTCTCGACTGGCTGAAGTCGTTTGTTCGGGAGAGTCGTTCGAGCTCCGGCTTTCTGCGTGGTCAACTCACCTTCTGTTCCATGCTGCCTATGCGCTCTGTACCTTTCAAAGTGGTCTGTCTGCTCGGGTTAAATGATGGAGATTTTCCTAAAACCGATAATAAATCCACATTTGATTTGATGGGACAGAAATTTCGAACAGGAGACCGTTCAGCCCGGGATGATGACCGGTATCAGTTTCTGGAGGCTTTGCTTGCTGCAAGATCCACCCTCTATCTCAGCTATATCGGTCAATCCATCCGCACAAATGAAGATATTCCTCCTTCTGTAGTTGTGACTGAATTCCTGGAGATTCTTTCAGGTAGTTACGGTGTGGAAGATGCTGTCACAGTTCACCCTCTGCACCCCTTTAATAAAGCTTATTTTGTCAACAAAAGAGAGAATAAACTCTTTAGTTATAGTCACTACTACTGTAAAACGGCAGAAAATCTGCAAAAAGAGGCAGCCCCGTCAGGACCGTGGTGGCAGGGAGAGCTTGAGGGAGAAGTCGGACAGATTAATTTTAATGATCTGCTTCATTTTTACAGCAACCCACAGGCTTGGTTTGTAGAAAATTGTCTTGGAATTTATCTGGCTAAAGAACAAATTCTTCCGGAAGAAAGAGAGCTTTTTAAACCAGAGGGACTGGCAAAGTATAGAGTTGAACAGAATATTGTCAGTGAGTCTCTGGCCGGTGTCGAGTCTGATCTTTTTGTAAAACTGAAAGCCGAAGGGAACTGGCCGTTAGGTCAGCCTGGAGTCGTGCAGTATGCTGATAAGTTGGATGAGATGGCCTCTTTTGTTGATTCTGTACGCAAACAGGAGATGGGCGAGAGGATTGCGGACACTGTTTTTACGTTGCATATTGGTCGATATATTCTTACGGGCACGCTTTCCAATCTGTATGAAAATGGCGTAATGCTTGCACGATATGCAGAGCTAAAGGGAAAAGATCTGCTTGCCGGATGGCTGCATCATCTTGTGGCCAACAATCTTCCAGGGGAAATAAACAGTACAATTGTAACCGCGTGCGATGTGTTCAGATTTTCTTCCAATGATTCTAAGCCTGGACTGGAGTTATTGCTGGATTGTTTCGTGGCCGGTTGTCGTACACCTTCACCATTGTATATTGAGCCAGCTCTCGTTTATTGCAGGCAGCTGGCCGCAGTTAGAAGTAAAAAATCACCCCTGGATAAGAGTACAGAGATTCTGCAGCGTGCGCTGGAAAG